>NZ_DASWWZ010000627.1:0-11373 GCF_036405755.1 Schlesneria sp. | reverse complement strand
CAAACTGGTTCCCATAAAGCGATGGACGACCCAGTCGTGCGTCAGGACTCGTCGAGATCTCCAGCCGACGCTCGGCGTTTCTGATGAGGATCGGTGTCCCCTTCCCCCCACTGACTGTCATGGTATTCAGGCCCAGACCTGCAAGTGCTTCTCGAACACTGGCGAGCAATGGATGTTCGGCAACCTGCATTTCGTCTTGCGCAAACAGGGAGGAACCGTAGGCAACAAACAGACGTGGGTCAGCAAAGTTGACGTGCCATGGGGTGTCAGGGCCGCTCGGCGGGTAATCGTAAAAGTTCGGCTGCCGGTCCAGTGTGAGCGAATTTTGGAAGGAAACGGGATCCGGAATTTCTGAGTCCCACTGCGTCACATCCAGCGTGCTGGGGGGGATCTTCCCACCCGGATAGGCGTGTTCGTAGAGAGCGGCCTTGTGCGCGTGTTGAAATTGCGGAGGATACTCCGCAGCCAAGGTCACCGCGTCAAACGTTCGTCGGTACAGCGGTTCTCGCACGAGGAACTCCAGACAGCAGAGTAAATCCGGTCAAAGCGTTTCATGGTCCTTGCTGGCCGATCATTGATATTCATTCTGCCATCTCCAATCACCTCTCACAACGACGAACTGCGTGCATCCCGGGCCTCTGACCACGACCTCGGGTAGTGCAAGACCTGGGGCAGTGGATGTTCGTCGGTGGGGCTCGCAAGCCTTCTCATCGAAAAAGCGTGGGAAACGGCCGTAGGGTCAAAGTCTGCCAGTGGGGCCTGAGTGGCCGGTCATCCACCTCAACCGGCCACTCACGGGGGCAGGAAAACCGCAATCGCCCCAGCCGATGAAGGCTCTGCCCTGTTGGGATTGCGAGCGTGTCAGGGTGATGGTCCAGCTCCGAATGATCGCCGAACTTATCCTTCTGACGAGAATCGGCCCGACGATCACCGCTGACTGCGTGGCAGTACCTGCAAGCAGTGCAGCCGGAAATTGTCACCGTTGGAGGCGCGCGCACTGTGCATTCTGGAGCAAGACGGTTATCTTCACGCTTTCCAGAGAAACCGCGGCAGGATGCGCGGGCTGAACCAGATTTGGTGCTTTGTTTCCTTGAGGATCTTTCGGAAATGCAATTCGTGATCTCGCGGACTCGATGTCTGTTGTTGGCGTTTCTGCTGGTGTTGACTGTCGGGTGCAATTCCAAGACGGCAGCGCCGACAGCCGGGACCGGCGAAGACGGCGAGGCGGCAAGCGCGCCCGACGGAGGACGATCGAAGAAGACTCTGATTCCTATCAAACGCGATGTGAAGTCGATTGAAGGGAACTGGGTCGTTGTCGTGACGAACCAACGGACCGATGCGTATCAGTGGATCGTCAAGTTCACCCGCGGGGCCGACGGTAAAACGAATGCAGAGCTGCTGGAGGTACGCAGTGAAAATGGCGAAAAAGATCCGCTGCAGCTCGTTTCGTCCGAAGTGGATGGTGACTCTGTCAAACTGGTCTTCAAGCGGAACGACGCAACGTTTGACTTCATGGGGACCTTCCAGCAGGGGTTCATCCGAGGGACTCTGAAAGCAGGAGCGACCGAGGTCTATCTGGCTCGATTGCTGCCGACTGACGAGAAATCGCTTGAACGATTTGACCCGAACGGTCTCCCTCCCGGTTCCGATGTCTATGACGGGCTGATGAAGAGGAAGGACCTCAAGCCGGATGAACTGATGGAGGCAGCGCGAGAGCATCGGACCAGCCCTCTGACACAGGATATCTACAGCACCCTGATGAATGGTTCGTCCGGTGCCAAACTGGATGAGGCAACATTGAATGCGCTGATTCAGGACTACCGCGAATCGGCAAAGATCTGGGGACCACGCTGGCAGGTACGGACCGAAATGATCATGGCCGTCAGTCTGATCAACGGCCGTCAGTACACACGGATGGCGCTGGAGCACCTCGACGCCGCAGAACGCTATCTGGGGGATGACAAAGCGACCTACGCCGAGACCATCAACGCTTTTCGTGAAGCTGCGAAGGTCAATCTGCGTGTGGAAGACATTGCGTCCGAATCGGCCTCTGATGAAACCAAAGCCGCTGCCTTTGATGAACTGAGCGAATTGCTCAAGAAACAACCCTACAATGCAGAGATCCTTTACGCTTTGGCGACTCATGCCGAACGGACGGGCAAGACCGAAATCGCGATGAATTATCTGTCCGAGATTGTGGCGATGCCCATGCTGGAACTGGCATTGCTGCGAGCCCGGGCTGGTCAGCCACCCGATTCGGGGACCGCAACCGAATTGCTGAAGAAACTGTGGGCACAAAAGAACGGTAGCGAAGAGGGCTATCAAGAGTACGTTGACGAAGTCTACCGCCGACGAATCGGGGAATACCTCGACGAAATTCAAAAGCTGGTACCGACTCCTCCCCCAGCCGAAATGGGCGATAAAACGGTGCTGGTGGAACTCTACACCGGAATGCAGTGTCCTCCGTGTGTCAGCGCCGATCTGGCACTCGCGGCCATCCGCAAGACCTATCCCCACAATAATGTCGTGATCGTCCGCCTGCATCAGCATATTCCTTTGCCGGATGGTCTGGCCAACCAGGATTCCGAGGAACGAGGTGCTTTCTACGGCACGGGAGCGACCCCCACGATTGTCGTGAACGGGATGCTGCTGGACGGACGGTTCTATGCAGGACCGATTCAGATGGCCGGCAACGCCTACACGGTGCTTCGCCGCGTCATCGATCCGCTCGTCGTCGAAAAGACCGATGTTCGGCTGGACATTTCGGCAGAAGTCGTCGATGGTCAGCTTCAGGTTTCGGCCGCTGCGACAGGGATTCCCGAAGAGCTGCTTCCGTCCTGCCGCTTACGACTGGCCGTCGTCGAGAACGAACTGCACACCATCGTTCCGGAAGGATCGAATGGAATTCGCGATCACGAATTCCTTGTTCGCGAAATGCTGGGTGGAGCGAAGGGGATTCCACCGAAAAAGGGGGAACTGAAGTATTCGATCTCGCTCCCTGTCTCGGATCTCCAGCAGCATGTGGTCGACTATATCCAGCGTTACGAGGCGGGCCGCAGGTTTGAATTCCCCCCTGCGATGAAGCCGCCGATTCAGGGGCCGTTGTCGCTCGTCGCCTGGGTGCAGAACGACAAGGCAGATGAACAGACGCAGTCTCGATTGATTCTCCAGACGGCTGTCACCCCCATCAAGGGCGAAACCGGTTTTGGACCCGCTGCGACGGTCTCTGCTGTCGAAGAGACGCCTGCGGCGACCTCGACCGAGACGGAAGCTCCGAAGTCAGAACCGTCGACAGAACAGCCGGAAACGCCTCCTGCCGAAGCAGACGCGACACCGCCGTCTGACACCACACCGGAATCGTCTGACGCGACTCCCGACTCTGCGTCGGAGTCGACGCCGCCACCCCCTGCTCTGCCCGAAGAGTGATTTCCAGGCCCTGTCGGGTTTCGGGCATCAGGTTCCGTGCGTGAGTATGAGAATTCGTGCAGGAAGTCGGGCGTCGTATGTTTGAGCATGGGCGAGCATTGAACGAGTTCCTGGTGAACTACCTCGAGAACCTTGTCCGGGATCTCGAGGAACCCGACCTGGATCTCCAGCCGTTTGCAGGCTTGAATCCTCCCCGCTGGATCCTCGGGCATCTGGCCGTGAACAACGACTACGCCCTGCGGATCTTCGGCGGGCGTTTTCAATGCCCGAAAGAGTGGCACCGGAGTTACGCGCGCGGAACAACCTCCAGTTCTCCGACGGTGGTGGATGCTTCCAAAGAACTGCTGATGGAACGAATCCGCAGCGGGTTTGCAGAACTGCGCCAACGAACTGAAGCGGCAGACCCGGACGCCATGAGCCGACCGCACTCGATCCCGTTCCTGGAAGCGACCCCGATCAAGACGGTTGGCCAGGTGGTCACTCATCTGCTGACGACCCATCCCGCCACGCACCTCGGTCAGCTCTCCGCCTGGCGACGAGCCACCGGACGACCCTCGGTCAGTCTGGGAAGTGAGGGAACATAACTCATCGGATTTCGCGTCAGTCCCTTTCGATCAGGATCCCGGGGCCACTGGTCGAGACTGTTTGAATCGTTCAGCCCTTTCGTCGAAAAACGCCGTTCCCTGTTGTCATAATTCAGGAGTTTTCTTCATGCAAAAGGTTGTCTGCACAGCGCTCGGTACAGAAGGTGGACCTCATGTCGAACTGCTTTCCAAGGCGGGGTTTCAAGTCGTGGATGCTCCACGTGACGTCAACCTCTACAATCCCGAACTGCTGTTCCCCTACGTGAAAGACAGCGTCGCGGTGGTGGCCGGGTCGGAACCCTGGCCCGCGTCACTGATTGCGGCCTGTCCTCAGTTGCGCGTCCTTGCACGGACCGGTGTGGGCTTTGACGCCATCGATGTCCCCGCCTGCAATCAGCATCGTGTCATCGTGGCGACGACGCCCGGAGTGAATCATCACGCCGTCGCAGAACATACGTTCGCCTTGCTGCTGGGCGTGGCACGCGGCTTCCCCGCCCGCGACCAGCAGGTCCGGGCCTGCACCTGGCTCCGTGCGTCGACACCGCGGGTGATGGGACGGACCATCGGCATTGTGGGACTGGGACGAATCGGCCGCGCGGTCGCAACGCGTGCCGTCGGTCTGGGAATGAAAGTGGTCGCATTTGATCCTTGTTCGCAGCGAGAATTCTGTGAACAGTGGGGCATTCAGCTTGCCTCGTTTGAAGACCTGCTGCGCGTCTCTGACTACGTCACCCTGCACCTGCCGATGGGGGCCGAGACGAAACATATCATGAATGCCAGAACCTTCGGCCTGATGAAACCGGGTTCTGTCTTCATCAATACGGCTCGTGGTCTGCTGGTTGATGAGAACGCGTTGATCGACGCTTTGAAGTCGGGTCACCTGCGCGGAGCAGGCCTGGACGTCTTCGAAGTGGAACCGCTGCCGGGAGACAGCCCGTTGCTCAAGATGGAGAATGTCCTGTTGAGTGGTCATCTGGCCGGGCTCGATGACGAATCGCATCACGATACGCTGAAAATGAGTGCCGAAACGATCATTTCGCTGTCTCAGGGAGGCTGGCCCACAGAAGCGATCCGCAATCTTCCCGGCGTCACCGATTGGAAATGGTCTGCCAAGGGCTAAAATTGACGATGCGGCATTGGTCGTCGGGCGTGAGATGGATGCGGAGCGAGATCATGAGTACAGCCTGGCAAATGGTGATCGTGGCAGCCCTTGTCCTGTGGGCCGCTGCGATCCTCCTGCTCCGCATCCGTCGGCTCTTCGGAACACCCGCCTCCGGCTCCTGCTGCGGAGGCTGCCAGGGCTGCCCGGCAAAAGAGACAGACCAGGCCCAGGGACTCGTTCAGCTTCAGCCTCCGCCGATGATCAAGTCACACTGAAGAAGGGCTGAGCATCGACCCGCCTGCCGCAAACTATTTGTGCACTCGACAGTTGGATTGATCCGCAATGAAAACCCCTTGCTGGCCTGCTGTCAAGGGTTTTTCATCGGATTGGCTGACAGCAACCACAGAGCCATCCTGTAATGACACGGAGGGCTCCTCTGCGTCTCCTGCAACATCCAAAGGATAAGTCCCCGGAACGGGAGCTCTCCCCCATGGAAAGAGTTCACTGGAAAATGTGACTCTGCCTTTCATTCCGCACCCTTCTATCGCGTGATTTTTTCCGTTCCGTTACGGTGGCTGGATCCTCTCCGCGATCAAATGCGTGGGCAGGTGTGTCATCAATCCGGGCCTGAAAGTCTTCCCGCAACAAAGACAAAACATTCGAAGGCTCTGCCCACGGGGCAACAAGGTCGCAATGTGTAAGCAGGGCGACCGTTTTTCTAGATTTTTCTCAGCGACCGCTCACGTTGGTCCGTTTCGCCTTGCGTCCAAATGATTGGAAGCGGGGTGGAGATTGGCGCTGCGTGCTGGGGAGTCGTTGTTATTCTTGGGATCGTCCTTGTCCAGGCTGCTGCGGTAGCTTGGACGAGTGTCGTTATCAATCCCTCTTTCTGCCCCATCTCTTTTCGGCCGCGATTCGGTGCATTGTCGCGAACGAGATGGCGACTCGTGTCTCTTGACGGTGAAGTGTGGTCATGCCGCGAATGACCTGCGGCCATTGTTGATCATGTGCCGGGCATTCGCTTGTGGAACTCGGACTTCACGAACTGGCTGCAGAGGGGGTCGGTGGAAGGTGCTCAAGGAAGGTGCTCAAGGAAGGTGCTCAAGGAAGATGCTCAAGGAAGATGCTCAAGGAAGATGCTCAAGGCGCGCGGGATGGGGGGCTTGAGGTGGCGAGGCATTTTATTGGGATGCGGACGTCTCTGTTGTGGTTTCGTCCTTGGTAGTTAGCAGTCCGGCCCCTACTGGGTGGCGGCGGATTCCTGCGTTCGTGAAAAGCGTTTTTTCAGGTTTTCGCGTCCGATGAAGAGTGGTTCGGCGGGCGGGGCTTGTTGCTGTAGCCGCCTCGATTCCTTCAGGATGGCCGCGTGTCGCTCGGGGTTGTAGGGGTGCGAGCGGAAGAAGCTGGGCCAGTCGAGGGTGCCCAGTTCGTCGGGAGGCGGCTGTTTCGTAGGGTTTTTCTGGAAGACTTTGGCCATTTCCCGCGGGTCGTAGCCTGCCTGAAATGACCATCTGACACCGTCGAGGTCGGCGGCTCGTTCATCCTCCGGCCGGAAGGGGCGCGCCCATAACTTAATGAGGCGCGGGTCCAGAGGTTTTTGTGCTTTCCCGGGATCGGAAGCGGGAAGGGATTCTTCCAGAAGTTGCATTCGCCGCAGCGGCAGTAATTGATGGCCACGATCCAGATGCGACAGTTCATGTCCGACAATGCCGACCAGCGCCGCTTCGTTGGGAACCGCGTCCAGCAAACCTTCAAAGAAGATCAGTGTCCCGCCGGGGTAAGAACGAGCGTCGATACGGGGGGACCGGGCGACGATCACTCGAATGGATTTGTAGCGCTCTTTGTTGCGCATGAAAGGTTGAAGCGTGGAGACCAGGCTCTGCAGGTATTCAACGTCTCGTCCCTGATTTTCCAGGGCGATTCCAGAGTTTGCCAGTGTATCGAATGCGGACTCCAGAAGTTGCTCACCGAATTTCTGTTCTTCCGCAATCGCGATCGAGATTTTTTCCAGTTCGGCCCGTTCGTCTGCAGTATCCTCACCGAACATTTTTTCCAGGATGTCCCCTGGATTCGCAGGGATCTCGAAAGGAAAGCCATTCGACTGAGCGAACGTCGGGTTGCCCGACCAGACCAGTATCAGGCCTGTTACCGCAAGGGCTAAAGCAAGCCCCTTTCGGAGCCGTGAGTCGGAACGAAGGCCAGAAATTCGCATGACGTTGCTCCATGGAAGAGTCTGTTCACTGCGTTAGTCGGGACACGTGGTCGGAATCAGCGGTCGCAAAATACATCGGATGAGTGATCAGAGGAACTCTGGCGGATTGAACTGCATCTTGTATGCCTAGCAGAGAACAGATTGTCAGTCGACGACTCGCGAGACGGTAGTTTGTCGGCATTAATTCGGCGGCGGCGGTTCGTGGATGGGGGTTTGGTACGAGTGCCAAATTGCGGTAGTGAGATCGTCCCTTTTGAGTATTGGGCCATGGTCGAATCGGTTGTTCGGCCCTGCGGCTGTTCGGACGACAGGGCCCTTCCGGGTAGCATACTGCGGAGTCATCGGGATGTGAGATAATGCCGGGGGGCCTGTTCCGGCGAGAAGCTGACAATCGTACCGTTACAGGCGGTGTTCTCAGCGACTACAATAGACAGTGTCGATTTTGGCTGTAGGTAACGATCCGACGGGACGTTGACCAGGAGTGACTGATGCCGACCAACAGTTCGCTGACTAAACTCTCTCGCTCTTCCTCGACCGAGGAAATCATCGTCAGCGAACATCTCGCCGATCTGCGTAATCGGATTCGACTGCTGACTTGGGTTTCCGGTCTGGGCTGGCTGAGCGTGGCCTTTCTGGGGGGGCTGCTGGTCACCGGAACTCTCGACTGGTTAATGCATTTCGACGATTCCGGGACGCGACTGGTGCTCGGACTGGCGCTGTTGGGATTGTCCGGGTGGATGCTCTGGCGGCAACTGATTGCCCCCCTTCGTACTCCTCTTTCCGGAGCCTTCCTGGCAAGGCGTGTCGAACGGCAGTATCCCGGCCTGAATAATCGACTGCTCAGTGCGGTCGAATTCCTCGAGCATCGAATCGATTCCCGTCTCGGCTCGCCCGAACTGCAGCAGGCGGTCGTGGGGCAGGCGTTAAAAGATCTGGAAAAAATTGAGCCCGAGGACATTGTCGAAGCTCGTGCGATTCGCAATGTGACACTCGCCGGGGCTGGGGTCTTTCTGGTGACGGCGCTCGTTGTCCTGTTGCGGCCTCTCGAAGCGGCGACATCGGTTCAGCGGATGATGTTTCCTTTTTCCAATATCCCCTGGCCACGGGCGGTGGAACTGAAGCTGTTGCGTGCGGACCTGTCACCCGTCGACTTTGTGCCGGGCCAGCCGATCCAGCTTGCGCGGGGGGATACGCTGGAACTGTATGTCGAGAATGAGCGGGGAGGACTCCCGGAACGAGTCTGGTTTGAGTACCAGAACGAACTGGATGGGCCCGTTCTGCGGGATTCACTGCGACAGACCACGGTTCGGGATGCGAACGGCAAGTCTCACGAAACCGCCGTCATCAGTTGGATTGCAACTCGCGGATCAATCTGGCTTCGCGCCACCGGGGGGGATGACCATGTCATGCCGTTTTACCAAGTCGATGTCGTGCCTCCACCGGGGATCGAATCCCTTCAGGTGACGCAGACGCCTCCATCCTATTCAAAACAGCCGGTGCAGGTGTTGCCCGAAGGGGTCGGACACGTTCAGGGTTTGCTGGGTACCCGGATCGCGATTCAGGCCACGGCGGACAAGCCGCTGAAGATGGCCAAACTGCGGATCGGAGACCAGCCTCCCGTATCCCTGGAACTGGAAGAGAATCGCAAGACATTCTCCGCAAATTTTGAAATGAAAGACGCGGTCGTGACGAACTACTGGTTCGAACTGACCGATACGGAAGGGTTCACCGACCGCGAAGCCGTCCGCTACGAACTGCGGGGGATTGCCGACACGGTTCCGGATGTGGCGATTGAAACCCCCGTGAGTGACGTCCTGCTGACGGCAGATGCGGAACTGGAAGTCGTCGTACTGGCGAAAGACGATCTGGGTCTTCGTGACGTGCGGATCGCCTATCAGGTTGGCGACGACGAACAGCTCAAGCTGATTCCCCTGTTCCGTTCCGTGGCCGATGGGGACAAGCCCACTGGGCAGGATGCCGAGGGGGAACAGACCGAGGAGCAACAGACGGAGGGAGTGCCGCGGCACAAGGCCACTTATCAGTGGAAGATGTCGGACTTGAGCCCTGAACCGGGAACCAAGATCGTTTTTCGCGGGGAAGCGACAGACGACTATGACCTGGGTCAGCCGCACGTGGGCAAGAGTATTCCCCGTTCGATTCTGATTGTTTCCAGCGATGAAAAGCAGAAAGAACTCGCGATGCGGGTGAGCGATCTGCTGGGGGACTTGAAGCAGGCCACGCAATTGCAGAAGCGGGCTATGGAGCAAACGGAAGAGTTGCAGACCCAACTGGAGACGGTAGGGGAACTGCGTGATCAGGATCTGGATCAACTCCAGCGCGCCGAACTGGGTCAGCGACAGGCGGCATCACGACTGACTCATTCTGCAGATGGGGTCGAGACACAAGCACAGCAAATCCTCGAGGAATTCCGGGCCAATCGTCTCACGGACGAAGCGACCGAACAGCGGCTTCAACGAGTTGTCAGCGAACTGGGAACTCTGGGCAGAGAGACGCTCCCTGAAGCGGAACGGGCATTGATGCAGGCCCAAAAACTGGCCGAACAGGTGCGTCCCGAGAACAAAGGCCGCAACTCACCGGCGCGAATGGACGAGGGCTCTCGTACTCGCTCATCCACTTCAAATTCGTCGTCGACAGCGAAGTCGGATACGCAGGAGTCTCGTGGCCAGGAGCAAGGGACCAATGAGGGGACACCGTCCGGTGAAAATGTCCAGCAGCCGAATTCCAATCCGAAGTCGGATCCTCCTGCAGGGACTGAAGACAAAGCGAGTCCCGGATCAGGCACACCTGAGACTCAAGATCCGGCAGTCAGTTCGGTAACAGAAGAAGGAACGAAAGCGGAGGGGGCAGAGGAACCGGCAGCGCCGAAAAAAGGTGAGCCCGTCGATCAGGGAACGGCTCCTCCCGAATCTCCCCGGAAGTCGCCATCCCCCCCTTCCCGGTCACTGCAATCGGCACTGGCGGAAGCGCACGCTCAACAAGCCCGGTCGCTGGAATCGCTCAGTGAATTACAGGACTCGCTGACCGAATGGCGAGATCGCCGCGACGTATCGAAGGATCTCAACTCGGTCATCGCCGATCAGGAACGACTGCAGCAGGACGCCGCGCAGGTTGCTGCGGAAACCATGTCGAAGTCGGACGCGGAGCTGACAACACAGGAAAAAGCCGAACTCAACAAACTGGCGGATCGCCAGCGGAAGATTGCTGAACAGCTCGAACAATTCCGCAAGCAGCTCGACAAAACGTCGGAGCTGCTGCAGAAAAATGATCCTGATACCGCCGAGCGACTGAGCGAGGCAGGACAAGAGCTTCAGCAGCAGGAAACCGCCAGCAAACTTCAGGAAGCCGCGAACAACCTCGCAGAAAATCGCATGGGTGCTGCTGCTGACTCACAGCAGCAGGCCATGAACGAGCTGCAGGAAGTCGAGCGGATGATGAAGCGACAGGCGAGCGACAATACCGAGCAGTTCCTCCAGCAGACCGAGGAAGCGCTGCAGGAGTTTCAGGAGATCCGTGCTGAGCAGCAGAATCTGGCGGAACGATTCAATGAGCTGAACCAGCAGGAAGAATCGCTTGAAAAGCAGGAACAACAGGAAGAGCTGATGCGGCAGCAGGAAGAGCTGACCGAGCGAATGGCGAAGGCCGAGCGGAAGCTGGAGCGACTGCAGTTGCGTGGTGCGGCCGAAGCGGCCAACCGCGCTCGCAAGCGTCTGAATGATGTCATGAAGCAGGCACAGGAACTGAGTGACGAAGAGGGTGCCGAAGAGATGCAGCAGGCGATGGACGAGGCGCTGGAAGATCTCGACCAGGTGGAAATGGAACTGGCGCTGGAAAAACGGGTGGCCAAAGAGCGGCTGGCGTTTGAGCAACTGGAGAAGATTGAGGACCAACTGAAGTCGCTGCGCGAGCGTCAGGAAGCGGTGATCGCGGAAACGGTTCGTCTGGAAGAGGCAAAGCTCAGCGAAGGGAGGATGACCCGCGGTCAGGTGAAGACCCTGCTGGAACTGGCAGAGACGGAACGTTCACTGCAG
>NZ_DASWWZ010000626.1:0-10292 GCF_036405755.1 Schlesneria sp. | reverse complement strand
GTCCCGTTCCGCACCCATTCCTGGAGCACCGTGGAACGAAACACCCGTTTCTCATCTCCTTGAGACCACAGGTGAACGCCCCAGGACTGGCATCAGGAACAGGGGACAGGTCCCGAAACGTCACCCCGCTTCGCATCGCATGAGCGGTGCGGAGCAGGAGTCAGGAGTCAGGAATCGGACTTGCCGATGGGATTGTGTGAGAAGCGGCATTCGCAAAGGCTGTACCACGCACTTTGAGCCGACCTTACATTTTCTGCATCCGATAGCGGCTGGACAAAAGCCGCACGTTCGCTCCAACCACTCGACCAGCATCAGGAGACCCGGACGTCGCTGTCACGCGGCGGTTTTCGTGAGAACCGAGACCTCGGTGCGTCCCCGTAAACGCCTTTCGCTGCGGAAAACGTCCGCAGGATGTTCGGCCCCCGATTCCTTGAAGTTGGCGTTTTCTCAGCCGTTGCCGACAGAGCATCCTCTCCCACTGACCTCGGAATGGGAGGGGGGACACGGCATTCGGGGAATCTCAATGAATGGCATTGAGTCGATCAGGATGCGCCACAAGCGTTCACGTGGCAGGGGGATCAGAGCGTCACAGAAGTCGACTTTGCCTGCTCGAACCGACACTCAGCTCCGGTAATGCCGTTACAGCGCGCAAGACGATTGACCGGAGTCTCACCGCGTCTTACGCTATTGGCACAGAAGTGAGAGTGGCTTTGGGGAAACGGAGCATTTCAGAGCAGTGGAGGGTTGGCCAACCCGGATCCTCTCTGACCCCGTGTTAGCAACCCCGAAGCAGAGAGATTGAATACCAGTGGCACAAGCTGCCCTGGTGGTTGGTTTGGAAAGGAATTGATCGTTTGATCGTCGAAATGGAGAAGGCTCCAATCCGGTTTGAAGATTTGGGACTCAGTCAGGACTCCCTGTTCTCGATTAAGAGAGCAGGTTTCACATTGCCGAGTGCCATTCAGGCCGCATTTATCCCCGTCGCAATTTCCGGTGTTGACTGCATCGGTCAAGCCCGCACCGGCACTGGCAAAACGGCTTCGTTTGTTTTGCCGATTCTTGAACGGATCGATCTCGAAGATCCACGCACCCAGGCACTCGTCCTGACCCCGACTCGTGAACTCAGCCAGCAAGTCGCTGACGAAGTGGAGCGTCTGGCGTACAAGTGCAAAGTCACAACCGCCTGCTGTGTCGGAGGCCGCCCCATCCACCAGCAGATTCGCCGGTTGCAGGATGGTTCCCAGATTGTGATCGGAACCCCGGGGCGGGTCATTGATCTGATGGGTCGTCATATTCTGAAGACGGATGACCTGAGTATCGTCGTGATGGATGAAGCGGACCGGATGCTGGATATCGGCTTCCGTCCTGACATCGAGAAGATTTTGCGACAATGTCCCGAAGAGCGCCAGACGCTGCTTCTGTCTGCGACGCTGCCTCCCCCGGTCGAACGACTGGCTCGCCGCTACATGCGCGAACCAGAACGGATTGACGTATCAGCGACCAACATTTCGCACGGAACGATCGACCAGTATTACATCACCGTCGATCATCACCGAAAGTTCGGGACGCTTGTCCGCCTGCTGCTGCAGGAACGCCCCCAGCAAGCGATCGTTTTCACCAGAACCAAACGGGGCGCTGAAGAAGTCCATCGGCGTTTTGCAGGCAAGCTGAACAAGATGGCCTTTATTCACGGCGACCTGGCACAAAGCGCTCGTGACCGCGTGATGAAGCAGTTCCGCAAAGGAGAAATCCGCCTGCTGATCGCCACCGACGTGATGGGGCGCGGGATCGACGTGAGCGGGATCTCGCACATCGTAAATTACGATATCCCACAGGATTGTGATGACTACGTTCACCGCGTGGGACGTACGGGCCGGCTTTCCTCCACCGAAGGAAGCGGCGCAGCGATCACCTTCGTCGCTCCCGATGAAGGTCAGCAGTTGACGAACATCGAAATCCGGATTAATCAGCTTCTCAGTGCCTACCCACTGACCGGAATTGACCCTGTCGAATCCCGACGTGTGATCAAGCACGTGGATGAAATGCCACCTCCGATCTCACGCTCGCATGAAGTCGATGAAGACGACTTCTGGTCCATCGCCTGAAAGAAGGCCACTCGGAATGAAGTCGACTCTCTCCCGTTAAAGAAGAGAGTCAACTTCGCCAGTGTTCCCATCCGCCGGGACCTGAAACTGAGCGGACGATCGTTCGCTCCGACATCGCAGCGGCCATTGACCCTTCACGTCGACGCGAAAGCCTCTATCAAAAACCTCAATCAAAAAAGGGGAAGTTCCTGATCGGAACCTCCCCCACTCTTTTCAGCTCGATCCTGAAATCCTCAGCCGCCCTGTTCTCGCGTTACGACGGGCCATCATTTGAGGCCAGTTCGATTCGCCTGTCGAGAAGCGGACGATCACTCGTTTTCAGGACGAGGACGGTTCAGCCAGTGGCCTGTTGGATCCGATCCGCTGACCCAGACACCTTTCTGATTCCAGCCGAGATAGGCATGAACATCCGCGGGAGCGTAACGCAGGGTCAGACCGCACCGACGGCGATCGGAATCGTTTGCTTCTGACCCATGCAGCAACAGATCGGAGTGCAGCGAGATTTCCCCCGCCTTCAGGCAGTCATCGACGAAGTGACCGTACTGCTCCACATTCTCGATCGTCTGATTAAGGACATTGTGCTCGGCGGGATCACTCGGCCGGAACGTCATTGCGCCGTGATGATGGGACCCGGACACAAACCGCATGCACGCATTCTCAACGTCGGCATCGTCAATCGCCAGCCAGACGGTGACCGCCTTCGAGGGTGTGAGGGGCCAATAGCTCGAGTCCTGATGCCAGGCGACCTTCTTTCCGTCGTGAGGCATTTTACAAAAGAAGTGCGAACCCCAGCCGACGACATTTTCACCCAGCAGGTCGCGCACACAGGCAACGATTTTCGCATTGGTGACAATGTCCCAGACACGGCCATACTTCAAATGGGCCGAACTGATCGAGTAGCTATCCCCACCCTCCGCGACAACTTTGGCCAGCAGCGCATCGAAGTACGCGCGAAGACTCTTAATTTCTTCGTCGCTGTAGACACGAATCCCCTTCACGTACCCCTCCCGATTGAATTGCTCAATCTGCTCGCTCGTCAAAACCCGGGGCTGGGGATTTGCGACCGGATGAAAACTCAGGTCACGCGGGATTGCGGACAGGTCAGTAGGGTCGAGGACAGCTTTGAATTCAGTCGGCGCGTTAGTCTGAGCCATAAGGACAATTCCTCGAGAAAGTGAACGTTCAGCGATAGACGATCCGTTGCAGGTACTTTGAAAATCGCGCCCGACTTGCAGCAGGGACGATCATGACAGTGGAATCATTGGCAGCATACAGTCGCAGTCAACCCTTTTGAAATGTCGAGGCTCGACCCCGGCAGAGGCACGATTCCAGAGTTAACATAAAATCACGCACGCTCCAGAACGTGAGTTCCAAAGCGTGCGTGAGGTTGCTTTCGACAAGAGTCGGGATCAGCTCTTGACCAGATCTCGCAAGACCTTGTGCAGGATGCCGCCGTTGCGGTAGTACTCGACTTCCACAGGTGTATCGATGCGGCAGGTGGCGACAAAATGAATCGCCGTTCCGTCAGGCTTCGTGGCCATCACTTCGACCGCCTGCAGTGGCTTCAGGTTGTCATTGAGCTGGATGTCGAACGTTTCCGTTCCGTCCAACCCGAGGAATTCACGGCTTTCGCCGGGTCGGAACTGCAGGGGCAGGACCCCCATACCAACCAGGTTGGATCGGTGGATTCGCTCGAAGCTTGTCGCGATCACCACACGAATTCCCAGCAGGAACGTCCCTTTCGCCGCCCAGTCGCGTGACGAACCGGTGCCGTACTCGGCCCCGGCGAGGACGACCAGAGGGGTGCCAGTCTCTTTGTACTTCATCGCGGCGTCATAGACAGACATCTGCTCGCCGGTGGGGAAGTACTTCGAAACACCCCCTTCGGTCCCTGGACAGAGCAGGTTTCGCAGGCGAATGTTCGCGAAGGTCCCTCGCGTCATCACCCGGTCATTACCACGTCGGGCACCGTAGCTGTTGAAATCGAGTGGTGCGACACCGTTCGCCTGAAGGAACAGACCTGCTGGCGAGCTGGCCTTGATCGAGCCGGCGGGGCTGATGTGGTCCGTGGTGACCGAATCACCAACGGACAGCAGACAGACCGCTCCGCTGATCCCCTGAATCGGCTGGGGCTCTTTGGGCATGTCGATGAAGAACGGTGGTTCCTGAACGTAGGTGCTCTTGGGATCCCACTTATACAGAGGCCCAGTCGCCCCGGTAATTTTCTGCCATTCAACCGGCCCCAGAGCGACGTGCCCATATTCCGTCGTGAACATCTCAGGCGTGATCGACGACGCGATGGTCGATTCGATTTCCTGTGACGATGGCCAGATGTCTTTCAGATAGACGTCTTGACCATTGGTGTCTTTGCCCAGTGGCTCGGTGGCAAAGTCGATGTCGGTCGTTCCAGCAAGAGCATAGGCCACAACCAGGGGTGGACTGGCGAGGTAGTTCGCCTTCACCTGCGGGTTGATACGTCCTTCGAAGTTACGGTTACCGGACAACACGGCCGAGACAACCAGATCCCCTTCAGTAACGGCCTGTGAAACATTGTCTGGCAGGGGACCACTGTTTCCGATACAGGTCGTACATCCATAGCCCACGGTATTGAAGCCCAGCGCATTGAGCGACTTGTCGAGACCGGATTTTGCCAGGTACTCCGTAACGACACGGCTACCGGGAGCAAGACTGGTTTTGACCCATGGCTTGCTCTTCAATCCCTTCGCCGCTGCATTACGAGCCAGCAGGCCCGCCCCCAGCATGACGGAAGGGTTGCTGGTATTGGTACAGCTGGTGATGGCCGCGATCACCACAGCACCATCGCCAATGGTGGTATCGATTCCTGCCACGGGGACGGGCTTGGCGGGTACGGGGTGACCGAAGCTGGTCGTGAGTTCTTTGTGCCAGGCCGATTTCATATCGGACAGGAGGACACGATCCTGAGGCCGCTTTGGACCGGCCATCGAAGCCACGACGGTCGACAGGTCGAGTTCCAGCGTCGACGAGAACCGCGGCTCTGGCGAGGCGGACGTGCGGAACATTCCCTGAGCCTTGTAGTAGGCTTCGACCAGTTCCACTTCTGCGTCGGTGCGGCCGGTGCGGCGAAGGAATCGCAATGTCTCTTCATCGACCGGGAAGAAGCCCATCGTCGCTCCGTATTCCGGAGCCATATTGGCGAGTGTAGCCCGGTCAGGCAGCGACATTCCGTCCAGGCCAGGACCGTAGAATTCCACGAACTTGTTAACAACCCCATGCTTTCGCAGCATTTGCGTGACGGTCAGCACCAGGTCGGTCGCAGTGGTCCCTTCAGGCAGCTTGCCACTCAGTTTGAAACCCACAACCTGTGGCATCAGCATGTAGATGGGCTGTCCCAGCATCACGGCTTCGGCTTCGATTCCGCCGACACCCCAGCCGACGATCCCCAGACCGTTGATCATCGTTGTATGGCTGTCTGTACCGACCAGACTGTCAGGGTAGGCCACCCCGTCCTTGGTCAGAACGACTTTCGCCAGGTATTCCAGGTTAACCTGGTGCACAATCCCGGTGGCCGGAGGAACCACGCGGAAATTGCTGAGCCCCTGCTGTGCCCATCGCAGCAACTGATATCGCTCGAGATTTCGCTCGAACTCGAGATCGACGTTCTTCTGCAGCGAATCGCTGTCGCCAAAGTAGTCGACCTGGACCGAGTGATCGATGACCAGATCGCACTGAACAAGAGGATTGATTTTCTTGGGGTCGCCTCCCATGCGGATCATGGCATCGCGCAAGGCAGCCATATCGACCACCGCGGGAACACCGGTGAAGTCCTGCAGAACGACACGGCCGACCATAAAGGGGACTTCCACCGGCTGTGGATTGCCGGCATCCCAGTTGGCGACTTGCGAAACATGGTCTGCAGTGACCACAAACCCGTCGACGTTACGCAAACAGGCTTCCAGCAAGACTCGCATGGAGAATGGAAGGGTTTCGATCTGTCCGAAACCCTTCGCAGCCAACTGGGGCAGCGAGAAGTACTTGAACTCGCCGCCACTCGTCTTCAGCACCGACTCGACACCAAAGGGATTCGTCCCCGCCATATCTGATTTCCTTGCCCGTAAATCCAAGAAAGTGCTTTCGAGAGCAAAACTCACGCGGCTGATCGCCGCGATTCAATATTCAATTGGGGGTCCTGTTTCTTCTGCGGCAAAGCCGCAAAAACCCCTGAATTTTCAAGATTTGTTCACCCCGAAGATCGTATCACGCGGCGAAAACGTTGGAAAGCAACGGTTAGATCAGTAATACCCGAAAACTCCCTTCTGTCCCGGAATCAATCACTTCCGTCCGCTCCGTGAGCCTCGATGACCGGGCCCAATTCTGCTTTGATAATGTCTCTCCCCCGCACGACGGGGGAAACATCGAGTGGACGAAAACCTGTTTTCGGCTTTGCTCGACCTCTTTCCCAAGCCTGATTGCGCGCGACCATTGAACAGCCCGTTTTGGCGACACGACGCGCGCCCGCACTGAACCGAATTGGAGATCGGCACAACGTGTCGAAATTTAAATTGGATTCGCGATCGGGCGGACAATTTCCCGTTTTTTCGTCAGAAAATAACCCAATGATGAATTTCGACTTAGGCGGCCTGTCGGGGGCTGTCAATATCGATTCCGAATCCAGACTATTGACTTTCCGACCCCCGATTTTTATTGTGGCCCTGCCGCGTCTGCACCCATATGTAGCGTGAAATTCACTTCTGAACCGCTACTGGTTGTGCCGCCTGCAGGTGATGCAAGCACCTTCGTTTTCGAGTTCCTCAACGTCTTTCCGTATGCCTTCTGCCGGGCTGTGGCAGTTATTTATCTCCCAGGATTTCATAAGGAGTGTGCATGATGCACCAGTTGAATTCGTCCGGCCCTGCAATGGCCGCTCCGACTGTTCCAAACGGTGCCTCTTTTCCGGGACGTCCCCTCCCAGAAATTCGGGCGATGTCAGTTCAGCCTCGGTTTTGTCCTCCCGATACCGATCCGTTTTCCACTGTGGAGTGGGATTACAGAACGGCAGCAATTAAGGACGAAAACGGCAAGGTCTTGTTCGAGCAGACCAATTGCGAAATCCCCGCATCCTGGTCACCGCTCGCCACCAACGTGGTGGTCTCGAAGTACTTCTACGGTGAGCACGGCACTCCCGAGCGTGAAACCAGCGTGAAGCAGGTTATCCACCGCGTGGCACGCACGATCGCCGACTGGGGGATCAGCGGTGGTTATTTCGCCAGTCGTGAAGATGGCGAGAACTTCTATCGCGAACTCGCCTGGCTCTGCCTGCACCAGTACGGTTCGTTCAATTCACCCGTCTGGTTTAATGTCGGACTCTTCCACCAGTACGGCGTGAAGGGAGCCAGGGGGAACTACCACTTCAACCCGGCTACGCAAGTGGTTGAGCGGCCAGCGACGTCGTACGAACTGCCTCAGGCTTCCGCCTGCTTCATCCAGGCTGTCGACGACAACATGGAAGACATCATGCGGCTGGCAACCAGCGAAGCGATGCTCTTCAAATTCGGTTCGGGAACAGGGACCGACCTTTCGACCATTCGCAGCTCGAAAGAAAAGCTCTCTGGCGGCGGGACTCCTTCCGGCCCGCTCTCTTTCATGCGAGTGTATGACCAGATCGCCGCTGTCGTGAAGTCGGGCGGTAAGACCCGGCGGGCTGCCAAGATGCAGTCACTCAAGGACTGGCATCCTGACATTCTTGACTTTATCCAGTGCAAGAAGCGGGAAGAGAAAAAGGCTCGCGTCCTGATCGATAGCGGTGAGTACGACGCCAACTTCAACGGCGAAGCGTATTCGTCGATCATGTTCCAGAACGCCAATCTTTCTGTTCGCCTCAGCGACGAGTTCATGCGATCCGTCGAAGAAGGAAAGAAGTGGAAGACTCGCTGGGTCACCGACCAGACACAATTCGGCCCCGAGTATGACGCTAAATACATTCTGCGGCAGATGGCCGAAGGGGCCTGGTCGTGCGGGGATCCGGGCGTCCAGTACGATACGACGATCAACAAGTGGCATACCTGCCCGAACTCTGGTCGTATCAATGCATCGAACCCCTGTTCAGAATACATGTTTCTGGACGACACGGCCTGTAACCTGTCGAGTCTTAACCTCCGCAAGTTTCAGGGACCCGAAGGGGAGTTCGACGTCGAACGGTTCCGCGCCGCCGCGTCGATCTTCATCACGGCCCAGGAAATTCTCGTCGATAACGCGAGCTACCCGACACCGGCCATCGCCAAAAACAGCCACCTCTACCGACCACTCGGTCTGGGCTACGCCAACCTGGGCAGCCTGCTGATGTCGATGGGGATTGCCTACGACAGCGATGCAGGTCGCGGAATCGCAGGAGCCCTGACTGCGTTGCTGACCGGCCAGGGGTACCTGACTTCCAGCCGTATCGCTGGCTATCTTGGTCCCTTCGCAGGCTACAAAGAGAACGCCGAACCGATGTTGCGGGTCATGCGGATGCACCGTGATTCGGTCGACCGTATCGACTCGTCCTGCCCTGAATACCTGCGGAACGCCGCCGGTAAAGTCTGGGACGAATGCGTTGATTCAGGTCGTCAGTTCGGTTACCGAAACGCTCAGGCGACAGTGCTCGCACCGACCGGTACCATCGCTTTCATGATGGACTGCGATACCACGGGGATCGAACCCGATATCGCACTGGTCAAGTACAAGCAACTGGCGGGGGGCGGCATGATGAAGATCGTCAACCGCACCGTTCCGCTCGCCCTGAAGACGCTCGGCTACGACAGCCTCGAGATCGATCGGATCATCAAGCACATTGAAGAGTCCGAAACGATCGAAGGTGCGGCGGATCTGAAGCCCGAGCACGTCAATGTCTTCGACTGTGCCTTTAAGGCCAACAACGGAACCCGAACGATCCACTGGAAGGCACACATCACCATGATGGCCGCCGCCCAGCCGTTCCTGTCAGGTGCGATCTCCAAAACGGTGAACATGCCTGCGGACAGTACCGTCGAGGACATCGAGAAGGCCTACTTCGAAGGCTGGCGACTCGGCCTGAAGGCTCTGGCCATCTATCGCGATGGCTCAAAGCAAAGCCAGCCATTGTCGACGACCAAAGAAGGGGATCGCAAGAAGGGGGGATCCAACGGCGATCGCCCTGCACGACGACGCCTTCCCGCGACGCGACATTCCCTGACTCACAAGTTCAGCGTGGGTGGGCACGAAGGATACATTACGGTAGGGCTGTTCGAGGACGGCACTCCGGGCGAACTGTTCATCAGCATGGCCAAAGAGGGAAGCACGATCGGCGGACTCATGGACGTCATCGGAACCGAAACCTCGATGGGTCTGCAGTACGGGGTTCCGCTCGAGGTGCTGGTCGAAAAGTTCTCTCACTCGCGGTTTGAACCAAGCGGCTGGACACCCAACCCGGACATTCCCAACGCCAAGAGTGTGGTCGACTACATCTTCCGGTGGCTGGGCATCCAGTTCCTGCCTGGCTTCCGGGAGGCCAACGTCCCGAAACGGGCTGAATCCAATGGGCTCGACGATGGTGAGGAGACCTCGGAAAGTCATCGTTCGGCCGAAGTTGCTGTAAGCAAGGCACAGCCTGCAACTTCGGCCACGGCGACAAAAGGTCAGGTGAATGGAAACCATTCCACCCGACCCCAGACCGGGTCGAACTCAAATGGCCAGACCAATGGCCATGTCGCGAATGGTCACGCCAGTGGCAATGGCAAGACGCCAACAGCCGTGCTGCAGAGAATGGCATCACCTGTGGTGATCGCTCCTGCTGCAGCATCCAGTGGAGAATCTGTAACGAATCGCAATCAGCAATTTGCGAAGTTCCAGTCGGATGCCCCCAGTTGCAGTAACTGTGGTGCCATCACGGTGCGAAATGGAAATTGCTATCTCTGCCATAACTGTGGAACCAGCCACGGATGCAGTTGATGTGGAAGTTGCAAAATCGCGCCCGATCTGCCAAGGTGATTGGACAAGAAGCTGAAACAGGGAGAGCCACTGATCATCTAAAGATGCTCGGCATCTAGCCCGTGAAGTCTTTCCGACCGCGCCGACGGCTGATGGATCGGTACATGACGCGGAACTCGGGACGCCCCGGTCCATTGGATATTGGACCGGGGCGTTTTCGTTTTTGACCGCGTCATTCCGGCTGCCGTTCGCTGTAAACCTGAC
>NZ_DASWWZ010000625.1:0-5588 GCF_036405755.1 Schlesneria sp. | reverse complement strand
TCCAAAGGAGTACATCTATCGGCGCAAGACTCCTGACGAATTCTTTGTGTTGAATGAGGACGGAACCGGGTGGGAGTCGCTTTTTCGGTTCGAAGGGCATTTTGCCTGTGGTTCTGTTGCAGTCTCGCCGGATGGCAAATGGATGGCCTTCGATTCCTGGCCGGACATTAATCAGGCCGGATCGGCGATCTTTGTGAAGGAACTGCAGGGGGGCGAGCCGCGGATGATCGTTTCAGGAATGATGCCGACCTGGTCAAAGGATGGCAGGTTTCTCACCTGTTCTCGAAACGAGCCGACCTACGGAGTCTGGATTCTTGAGGTCACCGGGGACCAGCGAGAGCACCTTTGCCAGGGATGGGGGGCTCAATGGTCACCTGATGGGAAGTCGATCGCCTTCAGCGAAGGGACGACGATTAAAGCGTTCGATATCATTAAGGATGATTTTCGGAACATCGTTAATGGTGAGGAGAACGGCTATCAGCAGATTTACTGGAATATGGCTTGGTCACCCGACGGTGAGCGGCTTTGTTTTAAAGGAGTCAAGCCGGACGGTACGCAGGAAGTAGCAACGGTCAGCACTGCTGATGACAAGCCCGTAATCAAAGTTCATCACTCGGTGAAAGGAACCGCTGTGAATGCGGATTTCGCCTGGCACCCGCGTGGAGATCGAGTTGTCTTCGCGATGTTCTGTAAGGAACGGGGACATACGCAGCTCTATGAATTCAATCCAGGAAACGGCGATCCTCCGGTTTTGCTGAAGGGGCAGGATGAAACTCGCAATAATAGCGATAGTTGCTGGACGCCCGACGGAAAGAAGCTGATCGTCGTTAGTGGTGATTATTAGTCGTCTCCAGCACCCCACTGATACGCGATTGACAACGTTTGCAGGACGGGTCATCGTCAATCAAGTTGTTGAAACGATGGGCGAATTCTCAACTCGGCAAGAGGCTCTTATGTATCGCTGGTCGCCAGGCTCGAAGCTGTTGTCGCGGGGAACTTTATTTCTGATCTGCGCGCTCTGTGCGACAAGCGCGGTCGCTCAAGAGAAGCCTCAGAAAATCCCCAACGAGTTCTTCGTGTTGAACGAGGACGGCACGGGCTGGAAATCGCTCTATCGATTCCCGGGGGGCAACGCGAATGGCTCTGTCAGTGTGTCACCAGATGGGAAAGCGATTGCTTTCGATTCCTGGCCGGGGGAGAAGATGCGAGAATCTTCCATCTATATTAAGGAACTGGAAGGGGGGGAACCCCGGAAACTCTGTTCGGGCATGATGCCGACGTGGTCGAAAGAGGGGCGGTTTCTGACTTGCTCACGGTATGAACCCGTTCGCGGTGTGTGGCTCATCGAAATCGACGGCGAAGAACGGGAGCATCTCTGCCCGGGGTGGGGGGCTCAATGGTCTCCGGATGGTCGCAAGATCGCCTTCAGTGAAGGTGCGGCGGTGTCAGTCTTTGATATCGTCAAAGACGAGTTTCAAACCATCCTCGAAGCCGGGCAAAGCCCTTACCGGCGAGTCTTTTTTAATATGACATGGTCACCCGATTCAGAGCAGATCTGCCTGAAAGGGGTCAAGCGCGACGGGACCGAAGAGATCGCGACCTTACGAAGCGTGGGTGGTAAGCCTGTCCTGAAAGTTCATCATTCCGTGAATGTGGAAGTTCACCCTGATTTCGCGTGGCATCCCAAAGGGGATCGTATCGTGTGTGCGATCTTCTGCCCCGAACGCGGCGTGACGCAGCTGTACGACTTCAATCCCGAGAAGGACGATCCTCCCCAACTGGTGAAGGGACAGGACGAAACCCGCAATAACACTGATACCACATGGACGCATGATGGAAAGACGTTGATTGTCGTCAGCGGTGATTTCTAGATGAGCGTGCTCGATTGCGCTCGGGTGCCCGGAAAGAGGAATTGCATCCCAGGCAAGGACGAGCGTGATCAAAGTCTTCAGGGGTTGCCCGGATAGGTTGCACAGCTCTCCGGGCCTCGTGTGTGAAGCCCCAGAGGCTCACAACCCGAACTCAGGATTATCGAGTCAGGATGTGAAGTGCCCCGAAAAGGATTGATCTCATTCGTGGCAGCCCCCCAGAGGGACATATGGAAAAGAGCCCTGCTTCGGAGAAGACTCCGAAACAGGGGCAGTTTTACAATGGTGATGCCAATCGCTTCGTTCGATCAGATGAACTGATTGATGATGTTTTCCAGCAGTTCCTGTCGGCCTGACTCGTTCGGTTCGAGCTTGTCCTTGCCCAGCACGTATTTTTCGAGCGATTCGAAGCTGGCTTTTCCTGCTTCGATCTCGGCCCCGATTCCTGAATCGAAGCTGCGGTAGCGGTTCTTGACGAAGTCTTTCAGAGCCCCATCCTTGCGGATCGCTGCCGCAATTTTGGCCCCGCGTGCGAACGCGTCGATCGCGCCGATGTGAGCGTGGAAGAGATCGACGGGTTCGAAGCTTTCCCGCCGGACTTTGGCATCAAAGTTGACTCCACCCGGAGCGATTCCACCTTGCTCCAGAATGACCAGCATACACTGCGTTGTCAGGTAGATATCGGTGGGGAACTGGTCGGTGTCCCAGCCCAGCAGCATATCTCCTGTGTTGGCATCGATGCTTCCCAGTGCACCCTGAATACGGGCGTACTCAAGTTCGTGCATCATGGTATGGCCAGCCAGTGTGGCATGGTTCGTTTCGATGTTCAGTTTGACGTGATCGAGCAGTCCGTACGAACGACAGAAGTTCAGGCACGCGGCCGCGTCGAAGTCGTACTGATGCTTTGTCGGCTCTTTCGGCTTGGGCTCGAACAGGAACTGTCCTTTGAAGCCGATCTGTTTGGCGTAGTCGACCGCCATGTGCATGAATCTGGCCAGGTGATCCAGTTCTCGCTTCATGTCGGTGTTGAACAGGTTGTGGTAACCCTCGCGGCCACCCCAGAAGACATAGTTCGCACCACCCAGTTCATGGGTGACTTCCATCGCTTTCTTCACCTGTGCTGCCGCGTAGGCGAAGACGTCTGCGTTGCAGGTGGTCGCGGCGCCGTGCATGAAGCGCGGGTGTGAGAACATGTTCGCTGTTCCCCACAACAGCTTGATGCCGGTTCGCTCTTGTGCCTCTTTCAGTGCCTTGGCAACGATGTCCAGATTCTTGTTGGACTGGGCGAGCGTAGCTCCTTCCGGTGCGACGTCCCGATCATGGAAGGCATAGAAGGGGCAGCCGAGCTTTTCGATGAACTCGAAAGCGACGTCGACCCGCTTCACGGCGTTCTCGACCGAATCCGAACCATCGTCCCAGGGACGCTGCAATGTGGCCGAGCCGAACGGATCGCTTCCCGTGCCGCGGAAAGTATGCCAGTAGCAAACGGTATAACGCAGCAGGTCTTTCAGCTTCTGGCCTTCGACGACCTCTTCCGGGTTGTAGTGCTTGTAAGCGAGCGGGTTCCGGCTGGTTGGGCCTTCGTATTCGATCTTGGGAACATCTGGAAAATAGGCCATGGTTTCACACGCTCGATCGGGAAGGTTGATTGGAAACAGGAGAATTGCCCCGCAGTGTATCGAAGCCGAAAGAAGCTCGCAAAGGCCGACCCCGGACGAATCTCGCTGGCCATGTCTGTTGACTCTCTCATTACGCGTCTGGGGGAAAGTTGCGCGTCTGCGGAAAAGGTGCGACTGGCACTGCCATTCGTATTTCAGGGGTCTTTACGCGGGCGTGCTCCATCGCCGCGAAGCCGCGACTGTCCGACGGGGGCGATGTATGAAACTCTGACGGCGGCCCCCTGCAACGCCGAATATGTCGGCGCAGGGGGGAATCGTCCTGTCGCTCGAGACGGAGGATTCCCCCTCAGACTTCCTCGCACGGCATCCCTACCGCTTTGCATCCGTTCTCGGAAGCTGGCGTGACTGAACTTCCGCGGTAACCGATGCGCTTGCCGATGGCAATCGGACAGGGGCCATCAGGAACCGGGGGATGGTTCCGGGAATTCGGCCTCTGATTTCTGAGAACTGACCAGACCGGCGATCAGGCCGCGGCAGAGCGAAGTTTTTTCCGTGTTCTGGGGCACCTGTGAGATCTGGCTCCAGATCAGATCTGCCTGACCATTCTGAGCTCCCAGTGCGGCTGCCAGGCGGTAGCACTCTTCGCGGATCACCATATCGTCCAGCTTGGAGATAAACTGGAAAGCGAGAGGCAGGTTGTCCATTGTCGGGAGCAGCGACGCCGTCCGAAGCAGAATGTCTTCACGGCGACTGTTCCGGTTATCAATGGTTTGTACAAACTGGACCGCACGGTTGACGTCCGTTTTCAGGAGTTCATTGAACTCAATGAAAGGGGGGCGGGGTGGGACGGGCTGGTTGGAACGGAGTCCCCAGGCGCCGAGAATGGCTTTCTCTTCCGGGGTCCCCTTCAGCCCTTCGATCAATTCACCGGGCAGTTGGGTCGCGAACAGGTTCTCACGACGATTCACATCGTCTGCCGTCGACCGTGTGCTGACGACAACCCACACTTTGTGATAGAGCCCGACTCCTGCGCCACACAGTCGAGAGAGCAGGGTTGTTTCGGTTTGAAGTTTCTGTTCGGCGGCGCGCACGATCTCGGCGAGTGCACGCTTGTAGTTACTGGCTGTTGTCCGTGCTTCATCATCGGACTTCAGTCGAAGTTCCGATTTGAGGAAGCTTTGCAGTCCAGTATTACCCATGCGATCGGTCTCTTCCTGTCGCTGCTGTGCTGCGGCGAACGTGGGAGCCGTCGCGCGAATGTACGTCAGGGCCAGATCGAGTGACTGTTCTGCATCCGCAACGGTGTCGGCCGACTGAGCCTGCACGAATGCGATTTGCGTCGCCGCGATCGCTGCCTGAATCAACGGGTCGGGGGGAGGCAGATCGCGAGCAAATCGCTGCGTGTTTTTCACATTCGGCATCGTCGGTTCTGGTGGTGGCGTGACCGTTGACAGTTTTTCCAGAGCCAGCTTCACGGCTGCCGCGGCCCCTTCCTGATCCTTCGCCAGGACACGTCCGCAACCGGCCCGTGCCCAGACGCGGGCTGCAAACGAAGGTGGCAGGCCCTCGATGGCTTTGGCGATTACTCCGTTCGGATCCACTTCACCCTTCGACGCCGTGGTGCGGGCGATGTGTTCGGCCCAGATGGCCAGGCATTCGGCTTTGGCTTCGTCGGTTTTCTGCGCACTGGCCCAGGCAATCGCAGCATCCATTTCTCCACGATTCAACAGCGACGCGGTGGCGGCCACCGCCTGCGGGAATTCCCAGGGCAGGATGAAGAATGCGTCAGACAACCGAGAGACTCGTCCGTCCATCGCAATTTGCAGTCGCGCGGCCAATTGCGCTTCGCTCTCGGAAGACTGGAATGTCGACAACATGTTCAGTGCGTCCGGGATTCGCCCTGCAGCCACCTGAGCGGCAATCAGCCGGCCGACGATTTCGAGTCGGGTCCGACCAAACTTGGGGATCTTGGGAACCTCGGAAAGCGCGTTGTTGAGTCGGGTCGTGGCCGCTTTCTTGTCACCCGCGGCGAAGTCGGCCCAGAAGAGGTCGAGCAGCGGGATAATGCGATAGTACGTGACAGCGGAACCGACCTTGACCA
>NZ_DASWWZ010000624.1:0-30900 GCF_036405755.1 Schlesneria sp. | reverse complement strand
CGACTGGTTCCATCGTCTCGGCCTCGTCTTCCTGACCCAAAGGCACGCCGATTTACAACCATCTTAGAAACCGCCGGATACGATGAGTACGTCCGGTGGTGTGGGAGGACGGAGGGGGTAACCCCTCCTCCTACCCGATTGGCCGGAGTGCGGAGTGGCGGATTGCCCGGAACTCGGGAGGCCCCCCTGGGAAAGCGTCACTTCCGGACGGGCCCGACATTCTCTCAACGGCCTCAGGGAGTACGGCTCAGGGCTTCATCCAGCACCTTCTCCATCGAGGCGATTGACCCCTGATGGAAGCCGACTTCGTGGAAAATAATGCGGTTGTCGCGGTCGACGATCCAGAGCTGGGGAATTGCTTCGACTTCAAGTGCCTTCAGGGGTTCGATTGCCAGATAGGCATTCGGCCAGGGGATTTTTAACTTGTCGACAAACATGCGACTCATCTCCAACCCCTTCCGATCCCCTCCTTCTGACGTCAGTCCCAGGAATTTGACTCCCTTGCTCTGATACCGATCATGCAGGTCGATCAGATACGGAGCAATGGCCTGACAGGGAATGCACCAGAAGGCCCAGGCATCAACGACAAGGATCTGCCCCTTCAAGTCCTCAGGGCTTGGCCCTGGCTCGTTGATCCACCCCCCTGCCTCGATCGGTGGAAATGGCTTTCCGATCTGGGCCGAACTGTCAGGGGTGATCACCAGTCGGAGCACCCAGGCAACTATCAGCGCGATTGCCCCTGCAACGAGGATCCCTTTTGGAAAACCTCGGGGACCATCGGGGGGGGATAAATCGTCATTCATGAGGGATCACAATCCATAGAGTTCGGAGTACTTGGACTTCAGGTGGGCGATCAATGGCTGATGTGATAGTGTTTCGCCGGTGACTTTCTCGACAAGCGTCTTCGCTGGATATCGTTTCCCGTGGCGGTGAATCTTTTCGTTCAGCCAATTCTTCAGAGTTTTCAGTTTCCCGGTGGCAGAAAGCTCGTCGATGGCTCCTAAGTCGCGGTTTGCAGCAGCAAAAATTTGTGCGGCATACATGTTCCCCAGGGCGTACGTGGGGAAGTAACCCAGCAGTCCAGCACTCCAGTGAATGTCCTGCAAACATCCGTGGGAGTCATCGGGGACCGTCAAACCGAAGTAGCTCTTGAACTTTTCATTCCAGACACCGGGGACGTCTGCCGGTTTCAGGTCGCCCGCGATGAGCAATTGCTCGATCTCGAACCGCAGCATGATATGCAGGTTATACGTCACTTCGTCCGCTTCTACACGAATCAGTGAGGGGCGGACGTCGTTGATCGCGAAGTAGAACTCTTCCAGGGAAACGTCACCCAGCGCCTGGGGAAATGCCATCTGAGCCGTGGGGTAAAGATACTGCCAGAACGAACGACTGCGTCCGATGAAGTTTTCCCACAGACGTGACTGGGATTCATGAATTCCCAGGGAGGTCGACTGGCCGATCCCAAGCCCAAAGCTGTCGCGTGGCAGTCCCTGCTCGTAGATCCCGTGTCCCGATTCGTGCAGCACTCCGAAAAAGGCAGAGTTGAAATGGTGATCGTGGTAACGGGTGGTCAGTCGGCAGTCACCCGGACCAAATCCACTGCAGAAGGGATGGGCCGATTCATCGACGCGCCCTGCCTCGAAATCAAAGCCAATGGCTTTTGAGGCACCTTCGGCGAGCACAATCTGCGGTGTCTTGGGATAGTGTCGTGAAAGAATCTCGACGTGCGGACGTTTCGACGATTGCTGAATGGCTGCCACCAGTTTGACCAGTTCGTCTCTCAAGGGAGAGAAGACTTTTTCGACTTCTGCGGCCGTCATCCCTGGTTCGTAGTCATCCAGCAGAGCATCGTAGGGAATTCCCTGACCGTAGCCGACGGCCTGTGCTTCTTCCCGCTTCAGCCCGATCATCTTGTCGAGCCAGGGGAGGAACCGGGCGAAGTCAGAGTCTTCACGAGCCGAAATCCAGGCCTGCTGCGACAGCGTCGTGGTTCGAGACAGCTCTTCTACCAGTCTGCGTGGCAACTTCGTCTGCCGATCGTAAGTGCGCCGGGCTTCTCGCACGTTAACGGCCACATCGCCGTCGGAGTCACCCAGCTCACCACTCTTTTCCAGTTGTGACAAGAGTTCGCCAATCCGAGGCGAAGTCGCTCTCTCGTGTGCTAAACCGGCCAGCAAACCCAACTGGTCGGCCCGGTGGGTCGCCCCGTGTTTGGGCATAAAGGTCTGCTCATCCCAGCTCAGGACACTCGCGCAGGATCCCAAGAGCGCGGCATCCTTGAGTAAACGGCACAATTCTGAATAAAGATGATCTGTCTGAGACATGGGTTCTCCTGAATAAATTTGAGACTGGCATAATCTCACAGCGACAGAACTCACACAAGGACCAGGGCCGGGTCAGAGAGCCATTTGTGCGCGGCTACGGAGGCAGTATGACGGGTTACTGCTTCCGTGAGGCGGCGTTACGCCGGTCGGGGCCTCAACGAACCTGCGAAAAGCGTCGTACCGGGATTGATTCACTGACCGTGATGGCCGCCAGTTCACTCTGCTCCGCGCGTCAGATGCTCGTCCGCACAGGCAAGACATGATGATCGTTCTCTTGGCCAAATGGCGGGGGCGAGGGGAAGGCGTCTTTCGCCAGGGATCTTCAGGAACGGCGACGGGCGACCACGAAGGTTCGACGAAACGGAAAGAGGACTTTCCCATCGAGTCGTTTCGGATAAGCGAAGGAGGTCTGTTCGCGTAACTCGGTGAGAAAGGTGGCGCGATCGGTATCGGAGTTCAGATCTGCCAGAAACGGTCGCAGACCGGTGCTTGAGATCCACTGAATCACGGATTCGGCCGAATCCATGATGTGATAGTACTCGGTCTCCCAGACATCCAGGTGATCTGACTGATGACAAAGAAGATCATAGTAATCGTGTGGCGCTCGGCGGGGTAACGCGTTGCGAGCACCTCGTAATCGATCGTTCCACGCCGGCCTGCGTGAAATGTCGAAGATTAATTCTCGTACCGCAGGGAAGTGGTGGCTGGGAATTTGAAATGCCAATACACCACCAGGACTGACGTAGCTCATCAGCCGTGGAACTAATACGTCATGGTTAGGAAGCCACTGAAGCACAGCATTAGAAAATATCAGATCGACTTTGTTGAGTGGTTCCCACTGGGCTATATCCGCCAGCAACCATTCACAAGGAAGCGGTAACTTGCGGGCCGCAGCAATCATTTCCGTAGAACTGTCAATTCCTGTCAATTCCGATTTCGACCAGCGATTGTGGAGAATCCGGCTACTGTTACCGGGGCCACAGCCGAGGTCGATGATGGTACGAGGATTTTCCAGCGGAACGCGATTGCAGAGGTCAATCGCCGCTCGGGTTCGGTCATCCGCAAATTGCATGTACTGGTTCGGATTCCAATCAGTCATGGGCAATCCTGTCGCACAGGGCCGAGGTGGAAATATGAGAAGGCTCACCGCTCAACAGCGTGAGCCAGGACATTGTCGCTGAGCGGGTCGTCAATGTCGAACCGATCTGGTCCCCTGTACATCACGTTCCTCCATCTGGCCTTGTCGGTCAGGCAGAGTGGGGTAGATGAGTCGGGATATCGCTACGACGATCTTCAGAGGGGGCATGCTGAGCGTTTGTATGTAAATTATATCCGATGAGAGAACTGCGCTGATGTCCAGATCTGTCCCCGGGAGATGATAAGAATGAAATCAGTGTCCATGTTTTCACGTAGTGTATTCTTTGTGTGTAATTGCCGGCGGAAACTTATGACAGAGTTCGCATTATGCTGCAAATCTGACATTGAATGAAACTTCCACATCATTATCTTGTGAGCCATGTCGTGATTACTTTCATCAGGCAACGCCGTTCACTGATGGGTTCCGATCTCGAGTGAGGCGTCACTGGACCAGGGCAGTATCCCAGGAGGTTGTCATGAATTGGATTCATCGTCGGTGTTGCTGCTCACGTTCGTCGCTGGCCGTTTTCAGTCTCTTCTCAGGTCTCCTGGCGGGATGTTCGGGACCTGATTTCATCGTGGTGGAAACGACCGAGTACCATCTTTCTGAAGCGGATGAAACCAGTGGGCCGGATGATGGCTGGGCCCCCCGATCCGCTCCGTCGTTCGATCCGGCGCGTGTCTCTCCGCGAGTGAATAATGACATGGGGGTTAACCTCAGCGGCTGCGTGACGGAGCTGGATCTATCCGCGTTGAAGCCCGATCAGGACCAGAACCTGCTTAAGGTCCATTCCAACTTTCGTGATGCGTTAGCAAGCGTGCAATCGCACGGAATTCCAATCCTCCCCTCCGTCGATCTCATTGACGCAAAGTCCCGGCAGTTCGATGCCGGGTTGATCACCGCACTGGCAGAATTCTGGTTTCTGGGAGTTCCTGGAGCCACGCAAGGAGATCTTGGATTTCTGCAGCGGATTGGGAATGCCCTGCCCCCCGACAGTCGGGCAGCGGCCTATTTCGCGGCGGGACTCGATCTCGCTGAGATCCATCTCCCCATGACCAATGAGTCTGCCAAAGAGTACTTCGTGAGGCGTTATTCGTCTGAGGTAGCTCATTCCGAAGCCGCGGGCTTTCTCAAAGCCAGTGAAGTGCTCCAGAAATGTGATCGGGTTTATCGCTATTTCCAGATGGAGTTTGATCTGGATGACAATGACTGGATGCACCCGGTCGTTCAGGTTCTGAAATCCGATCCTTCGCTCGCCGCCGAGTATCGTCAGATACTGACGCGCTGGAGCCGGGTCGTGACACCATCGACACGACTCACCATTCTCGACCTGGTAGACACAGCGGACGCAATCGAACTGGTTCGTCTTCGCCGTGATCGAGACATCACGTCGAGTGCGGTATCGCTGTTTCCGCCACAGTCTCAGCGAGAATCGGAATTAGCTCGGCGGGTGTTTCCACTTGGTTGCCCGGATGACGAAGATCTCATCGGGGCCATGGTGCGAACGATTCATTCGGAGCATGTGGACGTCCGTCCGACCAAAGAAAGTGGATGGTGCGACTACCAGGCCTACGCACTGACCGCACTGCTTGTTCCCCAACTGGGGGATGAAGCACGCTCTCTGGCCTTCACAGGTCGGTATGCACGCCGTCGACTGGAAGTCCTCGAGGCGACCATGAAGAAGTTTGAAGTCATCCAGACTCACGAGGAGCAATTCCTGGCGACCGCACAGGCCAATGGCCAAGACGCAGCTCTCTTCCTGCCGAACCTGCGTCTTGAGCCCGCCCCCACCTACTATCTCCGTATGGCTCGATCTTACGAGTTCCTCGAACAGACATTGCGACAACTCATTGCCGAACCTCAGTTGATGCAGCTTTACGGTCATTCCGAGACCGGCAAGCGGTCTTTACCGCTGATTCAAGAACTGCAGGAACTGAAACTTCTATTCTACGGCTGTTACGCATTCTCGGCAGAAGACCTGGGGATGAAGGTCGACCTGGAACAGCGTGAGCAGCTGAAACTTGAGGAGTCTCGTCAGATCGCAAAAACGTGGTTAGGTAACCTTGCACACGATTTGGATCTGGGTGTCGATGCACGGACGATTATTCCGGTGACCAGTGATTCTCATCGGCAGGTGACATCCGCTCTGGCGACACTCGGTGTCAGGTTCTGTCGGCTGGGGGTCAAATATCGAGATCGAGCGGCCCCGCACGTCAAAGGAAGTGACTCAGCAGAATGGAAGTCAATTGAGCCGACGCAACTGGGCCAGACGACCTATCTGCTTCCCGTCAGTGACAGCAGTTCCGTCAAGATTCCGCGGTCTCAGGTTCCGACTCGCATCGCGCTTCGAAGGCTGTGCGACGAACTTATGGGACGGGAAGAAGTCCTGCGGCGTCTTCAATTATAAACAGGGGCGGATCCTTCGAGGTCTTCTGGGCGTGCGACCCTCGAAGTACGGGAAGGTGGACGTGGGCCGGCCGAGATCCGATGTTCGCAGGTGATCGCGACCAGGCCGTCCCTCAGTCCCTGCTCATTCGCAGAGCTTTACCTGGAATCCCGAGATCATCATGCCGCTATCGACCGTCAGGGTCTGACCCGTCACCAGCTTGCTTCCTGTGACAAGGCTCAGGATGCATTCCGCGACATCATCCGGCTCACACACCCGCCCAAGTGGCAGGGCTTGTTCGAACGAGGCCTTGACTCGATCGTAGTTTGGCCCCAGTCCTCCTTCGGTCCAGCGTCCCGCGATGAAGCCGGGGGCAACGCCGTTGACGCGGATTCGCGGGGCGAACGTGCGCGAAAGGGAAACGGTCAGGTTGTCGAGGGCCGCTTTTGAGCAGCAATAAGGGATTGAACTCCCCTGTCCCAGCAATGCGGCTACGCTGGAGACATTGATAATGGTACCGCCGCCCGACCGCTCCATCGGCTCGCGCACCGCGCGAGCACAGTGAAACGCACCGACGACGTTGACTTTAAACAGTCGTTCCCAGACATCGTCAGTCACCTGTTCGAGATCATCGAAAGGAATGAACTCGGTCGTTCCGGCGCAGTTGATCAGCACATCAATGCGTCCCCACGTCGCCACGACGGTGTCCACCATCTTGCGAACCGCGAGATCGTCTGCGACATCCACCCGATAGGCGGTACCGCGAACACCACGCTGGGTAATTTCTGCAGCTGTTTGTTCTGCCTCTTCAATCGACCGGGAGTAAATGACCGCGACATCATAGCCGAGATCGGCGAGTCGCAGTGCGGTGCACCGTCCGACGCCGGTTCCACCCCCTGTGACGATCGCGACTTTCTTCGAGAGGCTCATAAAGTTCCTTCAGCGGCAGTAGAAGCAGGTTGTGGCTGCGCAGTGTCCGAGAGAACCCGTACGGTCGTTCCCTCGCCGCTGACGCGCCAGAGAATGTTTCTCGCAATCCGGCAACGCAAGATCGCGGTGGAATCTTCGTAGCGGGTGTCGGTCACTTCGGCATGCTCGGCCAGAAAGGCGAAAAGCTTCCCGTTTCCGGCCGATGTGACGATCTCGGCATCGACGTAGCCTTCGCCCAGCAGTTCGCCGACAAGCGTTCCGAGCTTGTCGAAGCCTTCCCGTGTCCGGGCCGAAACAGTGACAGAGTGCTCGTACTTGGCTCGTAGAACGTCGATCAAGCCCCGGTCGCGTACCGCATCGATCTTGTTCAAGACCAGGATGAAGTTGCGTCGTTCGACACCGATTTCGTCCAGCACCCGCTCCACCGTTTCCACCTGATCTTCGGCTTCGGGGTTCGACACGTCGACGACATGCATCAGGAGGTCGGCCTGGCGGGCTTCTTCGAGTGTCGATTTGAACGAGGCGATCAACGAGTGCGGCAGGTCGCGCACGAATCCGACGGTGTCGCTCAGGAGGACATCTCCCCAGGCAGGGATGGACCATTTCCGGGTTCGCGTATCCAGCGTGGCAAACAACTGGTCGGCGACATAGACGTCCGCCCCGGTCAGGGCGTTCATCAGGGTGCTTTTTCCGGCGTTTGTATAACCGACGAGAGACACCAGAGGATGAGACTCGCGCTGGCGAACCATTCGTTCGCGGCGGATCTCCACTTCGGCCAGTTTGGTCTTCAGCTCATCAATCCGTTGATCGATGATCCGGCGGTCGGTTTCGATTTGCTTTTCACCGGGACCTCGACTGGCACCAATCCCCCCCTCGATTCGCTCAAGGTGAGTCCACATCCGTTTCAGTCGGGTACGGGTGTACTGAAGCTGAGCCAGTTCCACCTGAAGCCGCGATTCGGCTGTGCGGGCATGTGTCGCGAAGATGTCGAGAATCAACTCACTACGGTCGACGATGATGCGCTTGGTGGCCTGTTCCAAGTACCGACCCTGGGCGGGAGTCAGATTGTTGTCGAAGATAATCAGTTTCGCACCGGTCGCGTCGACGAGGTCTTTCAGTTCCTCGATCTTACCACTTCCGAGGCAGGTGCCCGGATGAGGACGTCCGCGTCGTTGAACCAGTTCACCAACGACTTTGACGCCTGCTGTCTTTACCAGCCCCTTCAATTCATCCAGTGCTTGTTCTTTGCCCAGGTTGCGACTCGGATCCGGCACGGAAACAAGCACTGCAGTCTGGTTTTGAACTTTCAGGTCTTCTCGAATGGGTTCAGCCAAGTGAAATTCCGTTCTGGTCGATTGTTACCAACGCATTCCCGACAAGGGGCCCGGCAAAGCTGCCGTGGCAGTAAGCTGACACGGCAGCGACTCGCTACGTTCGCCCCAACCCCTTGCGGTGTCCTTTGCAGTATCGAGGAGACGACCGATTGGCTATGGCGTCAGGACGATTTTGCCGTGGATGGTCCCTTGCTTCTGCAGGGTATTATCTTCCTGCATCTGATGTGCCAAAGCGGCGTCGCTCAGCGGCAGGACTTTTCCGATCATCGGCTTCCAGCGTTTGAACTCATAAAGCGTGTTCAGCTTGTCTGCGGCCGCTCGCTGTTCTTCCGGTGACCCATTGAACATGGCGAAGCCAATCATCCTTAAGTCCTTGACGTAGAAAGGACCGACGGGAAATTCAGGTCGGGCGGCACGACCGGCCATGAGTATGATGCGTCCGCGGGGAGCCATCGACGAGACGGTCCGATCCAAGGTGGGCTCCCGCTGAGTTTCGAACCAGACGTGGATGCCTCCATGAGGGAGGCTGAAGGCCCGAATCTGATCGTCGAGGTTATGGGAGTTGTAATCGAGGACCAGATCAGCACCCAGCTTACGGCAGATGTCCATGCTCTGCTCGCTACCGCCGGTTGTAATGACGAATGCTCCCGCCGCTTTGGCCAGTTGAACGACCGAGGAACCCACGCCCCCTGAACCACCGTTGACGAAGACCACTTCGCCCGGGCTCAATTCAGCGTGCAGGAAAAGCCCCATGTGTGCGGTCAATCCGACGAGCGCGCCGGCCGCAGCCTCTTCGTCAGATTGCTTAGCGGGGGTCGCGTACAGCCAGCGTTCGTCGACTGATGCATACTCCGCGAAAGAGCCTCGGCGGCCGAACAGGCCCTGGTTGCTACCCCAGACTCGGTCACCCGCCTTGAATCGTTTGACTTCGCTGCCGACTTTCTCGACCGTTCCTGCCAGGTCACAACCGATGATGTAAGGAAAGTGCGAGATCATCGATACGACGCCCGCTCGAATGTAAGTGTCGATGGGGTTCACGGCGACGGCCCCCACTTTCACCAGAACCTCCGTGGGTCGTGGCTCTGGGGTTGGCAGGTCACCATATTCGATGACATCAGGAGCACCAGTCTGGCGGATAAAGGCGGCTTTCATCGATGTGGCTCCTTGTTAGTCTCTCTTCTGGCCCAAACGGCGTAACTGTCGCAAGGCGCGGGGATTATACTGGCAGACCCTGAACGTGTCCGCGCTATTTGACTGGGAATACGAAATAACTTTTCGCTCGCGTTCTTTCATTTCGGGTCCGGAGCCGACAAGGGACCCGTTTTTTGGCGGAAAGTTCACAATTCCTTAAGAGAATGAGCAATTTGGGGAACATGATCTTGGGAAGTAGTCCCCTCAGGGCGAAAGAGAGTGTTTCCGCTGATGAGGTTCGTCCTCACGCTGGTCTATCGCGCGGGTTTCATGACCCTCGCAGGTCCGAGCATTACGGCCTGCACGCAACGGCGGACTAACAGAAGCACTCACCCTTCCAGACAACGACCGCCTGACCTCCGAGTACAACTCGGTCATCGTTCAGACGGAGTCGAAGCACACCCCCGCGTGACGACGCCTGATAGGCCGACAGGGCTGTTTTTCCCAACCGGCCCGCCCAGTAGGGTGTCAGGCAGCAGTGCGCCGAACCGCAGACAGGATCTTCATTCACTCCCATTGCCGGAGCAAAAAAACGGGAAATGAAGTCGTACCGGGAGTCATCGGAAGGGGCCGTGACAATGATTCCCAGCGTCTGCTCATGAATAAGGCGGGCAAAATCCGGTTGCAGATTTCGGACAGTCGTTGGAGTATCCACCACAACGAGCATGTAAAACCGGGAACGGGCAACGATCGCTGAGTCGATTCCCAACGCCGGCAGCAAGTTCTCGCTGGGGGTGACGACCGTCGCCGGGGTCGCGGGAAAGTCCATCTCAATGAACTGGTCCGCGCGAGAACACTTCAAAAGTCCACTTCGAGTCTGGAATTCCAGCGGCTGGTCCAGCGAGCAGAGACCATCGGACCACAGTGCATGCGCCGTGGCCAGTGTGGCATGTCCGCAAAGGTCCACTTCCATTGTGGGTGTAAACCATCGTAGCTCAAGCGACCCGTCACGTGGACGCACGAATGCCGTCTCTGAAAGGTTCATTTCTGCCGCGACGGATTGCATCCACTCGGTCTCGCGGTCAGTCTCGAGCCAGCAGACGGCCGCGGGATTGCCGCCGAAACGTCTGTCGGTGAAGGCGTCAACTTGCCAGCAACGGATGCCGCGCATGGGTTTCCTCGATTCAAAAGGGGGTTTGCTTAACAGCAGATTTTATGATGTGCAGCAGAGGAAGTGGAATCATTACGGATTCTTAATTGTCTATTGGCGTTGACACGGTTGTGAACCATTGGGTTCGTCGGATTCAAGTTTCGATGGGGGATGGTCGAACTTATCTAAGCGTAACGCCCGGCAAAGTCGCTTCGATCGTCACAGATTTCAACGGCTTCGACTGAGGTTTCGCGAAGCTGTTCAGCACCAGTCCGAAGAGACCAACATGTCGGTCTCTCTCGAGATCAAGTATGGGCAGCTACTGATTTTCTCTCACTGCATTCCACGCGATTTTTTTGGGGGGGCCCAAGATGGACGAATCCGTCTTTCTTCAGCAAATGGACGAACTGTTCGATCTCGAACCGGGCACTCTGGATTTATCCTGTGTGATTGAAGAGACACCCGGTTGGAGTTCGTTGACATTTCTCGGGCTGATCGCGCTCGTCGATGAAGCGTATCAGACCGCGATCAAGCCACGACAACTGATGCAGCACGCGACATTCGGCGAGCTCTACTCGTACCTGGAAACGCGTTATTCAAGCTCTGTCGTGACTTGACCATCGACATGGATCACAGGCCCGCAGTTCATGCCGGTGCTGCCAACTACCGTATGGATCGTCACTTTCCGTCCCCGCAGACCGGGTGACGGAAGATCTGGCAGGTAAGGGATTTTGATCCCCGTACGGAATGAGTTCTGCGAATCCCTCATCTTTGGAGGTGGCGATGACGTTTCGCGTAGTGAGCGAGGAACCTGACGAGTTGGAACCCAATCCGCCGGTTCCACTCATCGTCGATGGCCGCAATTTGACACCCCAGGGGGCTCAGGCAACTCGGTGGTTGATTGTGGGGGCCGGGGGGTTCGGACGCGAGGTCTATTCATGGACGTTTGGGCGACTTTGGTCAACCGCATCGGACCAACATGTCGCTTTTCTGGATGATAACCCGCACGCACTGGACCCGTTCCCACGGCTGAAATCGTGCTGGAGTGGGAGGATTTCCGACTACTCGCCTCTTCCGGGTGATCGTCTGTTGATGGCCCTGGGTGACCCCGCAGCGAAACTCACCATCGGAAAGACTCTGCAATCGCGAGGGGCCGTCTTTGCCTCGTATGTCCATCCCTCTGCCATCATCGCGCAGGATGTGCAGATCGGCGTCGGCTGTGTGATATGTCCATTTGCTGTCACATGCTGTAATGTCCGTCTGGGGGACTTCGTGCTGATGAACGTCGGCTCGCTCGCCGGACACGATTCGGTCATCGGGGACGGCTGTACGCTGTCGCCTCATTCCGATGTGGCGGGACAAGTTCAACTCGAACGCGGTGTTTTTCTCGGCTGTCAGACCGTGATCGTTCCCAACACTCGAGTGGGGGAATTTTCACGGATTGGAGCGGGAAGCGTCGTCATCAGTAATGTCCGGGCTGGTGTCAGCATGATGGGTGTTCCTGCCAAGCGAATTAACTGGATGAAAAACGACGACGAAGAATTGCTGGCGAGCTAGCTCTCCAGCAACGTCGAGAAAATTGAGAGTTCTGCTCATGTACGCGTCGATTGTCGCTGTCGAGTACCATCTTCCCGGTCATGTCATCGGGAATGACGAAGTCGCCCAACTGGCTCCGAACTGGACTGCAGACAAAATTCTCCAGAAAACGGGAATTGCCGAGCGTCACGTCGCCGCAGACACGGAATGTTCTTCTGACCTTGCATTTCACGCCGCGGAAAAACTGTTTCAGTCCGGGGTCTGCAGCCGCGAGGAGATCGACTTTATTCTCTTCTGCACACAGTCGCCGGACTACCTGCTTCCGACTTCCGCGTGTCTGTTGCAGGACCGACTGAAGCTGCGAACCGGCATCGGGGCGCTTGACTTCAATCTTGGTTGTTCCGGCTACATCTACGGTCTGGGACTGGCTCAGGGGCTGATTGAAACAGGTCAGGCGAAGACGGTGTTGTTCCTGACGGGAGAAACTTACAGCAAATTTCTGCGCGAGGGAGACGTCGGAGTTCGTTCGCTGTTCGGCGATGCGGGCTCAGCCACGTTGATTCGCGCGGTGGAAAGCGATCGCCCTCTTTTCGGTCCCTATGTGTATGGGACCGATGGAAAAGGGGCCGAAAACCTGATTCTCAAACGCCACTCACTCCGCACCGAAGGGGACTTGCCGCAGGGGACAGCCTGTGGAGCCCAGGTGGGGGAAACGGTGGCGTTGGATTCCGGAGCTGCAACCGCGACTGACAGCTCCGGATCCGAAAATTTTCTGTATATGAACGGCCCCGAGATCTTCAGTTTCGCTCTCGATGCCGTTCCGCGTGCAGTGAATGAACTCTTAAGTCGGGCGCAATTAGCCCTGCACGACATTGACCTGTTTGTCTTTCATCAGGCCAATGAATTCATGTTGAATCGATTGAAGTCGAAGCTGCAGATTCCGGATGACCGCTTCGTGCTGGCTCTCAAAGAGTACGGAAACACCGTTTCGTCGACGATTCCAATCGCACTGCAAACGGTGCTCGCCGACGGTCGGCTGAAGCTGGGCATGCAAGTAATGCTGGTTGGCTTCGGAGTCGGTTATTCCTGGGGAGCCATGCTGCTGCGAGTACCCGTCAAGTCCTGACAGGGCTCAATGAATCGCGCGTCTTCACAGTCGGACTGTCGCCGTCTGACCGGAAAGTGGACTCGCGATTTCGTGGGCGCTTTCCCGCTTCTGAATCGCTGCGGCAGCGAAGATCCGCAGTTCAGCGCCCAAGCCCCTGCTCTTCTGAACGGGTTAAACGAAGCGAGGTAGACGCACCTCTCTTGATTGCAGCGCCGGAGCGCGCAAGTTGCTCACTGCGGGAATGTTCTCTCCCCTTGTGCAGCTTCATGCGTCGTGAACTGACTGGGTGGCAGAACGGAAGAGGCGCAACCTCGCTGAGACAGCACCTCGACTTCGCTACGACTCGAGTCCGTGAGCCCTCCTCGGCGGTCCACGTTGCCTTCGTCTGTCAGCCCTCGTCGTCGAGCGGGAAAAATGACGTATCCCCTCCCCCGCTCGCCGTGCGCATGGCAGTCTGCGTAGAACGGGATGTCTCCGTAAGAGTGGGTGAGTTTTTTCTTTGCGTGGAAAAAAAGTTGCAGTCAGAGTCTGGGATCTTGGTCGGGGATGTTAAGAGAAACCGATAATAAGGAGTAAGTAGCCTAGAGGCTGTTAATGTTGCACAGGATGTCTGTAATGGATTACGGAATGATGTCTCATTCGGGGCCTCTGGCTTCGAGGCGATCCACGGATGGTCTTGGGAAGACGAAGTCGACTCGTTACCAGACCCTGGATCACTGGAGAGGGCTGGCATGCCTTATTATTGTAATCCATCATGCATTATTACCGATGTGCGATTATAGCATTAGTGAAGTCGCCGCTGTCTCGACCGCTTCGTCGACGAATGATGCTGAGGTTGCTTCATCATCAATGCCTGTCGCGGCGGGTGCCTCTTCAGCGAGTCACACGAACGCATCAAAATTGCGTAACTGGCTGGTTGCCCGGTTGCGGGTCGGTGTCCAGTTCTTTTTTGTCATCAGCGGATACTGCATTGCTGCGACCGCCTGGTCGCTCGTGAATCAGGGGACGCCGATCACGAGTTATTTCCGGCGCCGTCTGGTCAGGATTCTTCCTGCCTATTGGGTTGCGTTACTCGGTTCAGTCCTGGCCTGCTTTGTAATTGACTCTATTAGCCCGGGAGTACTTCAGCAGTTGCCCTGGTCGTTGACCATGCCGTGGAACCTGTCACCCATTCAATGGGTCAGCAGCATCACGTTGACAGAAGCCTGGGTAAGTTATGCCTTACAGACATCTCCCGAATACTTTCCTATCCAGGCGTGGACACTGTGTTATGAGCTGCAATTCTATGTCGTGTTTGGTGTCTTGCTGGGGTTCTCAGGCCACCGTTTTTTTCGCACAACAGCCCTTTTCACACTCGCGATTGCTGTCATCGACCTGCTCTTCCTCAACTATCAAGTTCGTATTCGGGGTCTGTTTTTCGATGAGCACTGGTTTATGTTTGCGGTCGGGATTGGCCTGTTCTGGGACTTGAATCAAGCGACGTCCGCTCAGGCGATTCGCTGCCGCATCGCGCTCGCACTCGCAATGGCGGGACTGGCGACTCTGGCGTTAACGACCAGTTTGTTCGGTATCAATTCCCAATTTTCCGCGTGGAGAATCATCGAAGCGGTTGCGTTTGCCGGTCTTCTTCTCGGTCTCAAACGCTATGACGACCGGATCGCTCGGATGAAAGGACTTCGCTGGCTCAAGTCGTGCGGAGTCATGTCGTATAGTATTTATCTGACTCATCTGTTTCCGGTCAAATTTTTGAGCCAGCAATTGATTGCGGCGGGATTCAGCGATGATCTGTCGCTCGTTCTGGTCTGCATCCCGTTAGTCCTGCTGTTGTCCATCTCGATGGGTTATATCTTCCATGTTCTGATAGAACGTCGCTTCCTGACGGAAACGGCCCCGCAAAGCCGGGTCGTACCGTCGGACATGCAACCCATTATTATTCCGCTTCCCAGGGTTTCCCGAGATGTATGGCCTGAGACGGGCGAAGCTGCCTCGGTTGCAGCCGTCATTCAAGGTTCCCACCCTGCTCCCCGCGCGGCCTAGTCGGGGACGGACAATCCTGAATCTGTAACGACCGACAGATCGATGATTGTGAACGCGAACCGGATCCGGTTCGCGTTTCTTTATTCAGCGTTGTGCCGGACCGGCAGCAACTCAGACGCCGTCGCCAGGTCTTGTGAGAGCTTTTCACGTGCATCGTGGTTCGGGAATCACGTGGCTCACTCCCCCCCCTTTTTTTCAGACGCATCGCCGTCCTGACGACAGGCAAGCCAGCTCTTGAGGGCTGCACGATGAGGGTGTCGGCAGACGCCAATTTTGACAGATGGCATTGCTCTGATTGGGATATTTCGTAAACTCCAATCGCCTATCTGTTAACGGAAAATCGCCACCCGGACTGCACGGCTGCGGTATCAGGCCACTTTTTCTTAATACGCGCGATAGTTATCCGGTTTGCTCGAAAATGGATTGACGATGTCAACACACGGACTTGCTGAAAAAATTGCAGACAAAACGGCGATCGTGGGCGTGATTGGCCTCGGCTACGTCGGTCTACCCTTGATTCGAGCCTTCGCCCGCGCGGGTTTCCGGACCATGGGATTTGATGTCGATCAGTCGAAGGTCGACAAGCTGAAGTCCGGCCAAAGTTACATCAAACATATCGATAGCGCGGCGATCGCACGCCTGATTCAGGAACAGCAATTCGAACCGACATCGGATATGCAGCGACTACGGGAAGCCGACTGCATCATCATTTGCGTTCCGACGCCATTGAACGAGAGTCGTGATCCTGATTTGAGCTATATCGAGGGGACGGCGCGGTCGATCGCGGCAACTCTCCGTCCTGGTCAACTCGTCGTGCTCGAGAGTACGACTCACCCGACGACGACCCGCGAGAACGTCTTGCCGGTCCTGAACGCCACGGGTCTGACGGCAGGCAAGGACTTCTTTCTGGCGTTCAGCCCCGAACGTGAGGATCCCGGTAATCCGAATTTTGAAGCGTCGACAATTCCCAAGGTTGTGGGTGGATATGACACCCTCAGCGGGGATCTCGCCTGTGCCATGTACGGTCACGCCGTCGTGAAAGTGGTCCGGGTCTCGAGCATGGAAGTGGCGGAAGCGGCCAAGATTCTGGAAAATACCTATCGCGCCGTGAACATTGCGATGGTGAACGAGCTGAAAATGCTCTACGACAAGATGGGTATCGATGTCTGGGAAGTCATCGATGCGGCGAAGACGAAGCCGTTCGGCTTCCAGGCGTTCTACCCCGGACCCGGACTGGGTGGGCACTGTATTCCGATCGATCCGTTCTATCTGACATGGCTGGCACGCAAGTGGGGCGAACAGACCCGGTTCATCGAACTGGCAGGGGAAATCAATACCCACATGCCGCAATACGTGATTTCGCAATTGGCGGAATTCCTGAACGAAGCGGGCAAGCCGATTAAAGGGAGCCGCATTTGTATCCTCGGCGCGGCCTACAAGAAGGACGTCGATGACCCGCGAGAGAGTCCCTCATTCGAATTGATGAAGCTCTTGCTCAAGCGAGGGGCCCTGCTCACCTACAATGATCCTCACGTCCCCTCTCTTCCGAAGATGCGGCACTATCCCGACCTGCCGGCGATGGATAGCCAGCCGTTGACTCCTGAGTTCCTGGCTGAACAGGACTGTGTCCTGATTTCGACTGATCACTCAGCGTACGACCACGACTTTATTGTCAAACATAGTCGCATGGTGCTCGACACGCGGAATGCCACGAAGAACGTTAAGGACGGTCGCGAGAAGATCTTCAAGGCCTAGTCACCCACAGCCGTTCTGTGATTGCCATCACGGTATCCTTTTCTGGCACGTCTCATTTTCCCGAGAGTTGCAAACATGGTTGAGTCGCAGCAAGAGTCGTGGGGCGAATACTATCAGCGAGTCTTTGCCGGTGGCAGTCCCTGGCTCGACTACTCAAATGCGCACGTGCAGGGGCAGACCTTCGGCGTGGCAATTGAATCTGCCGGCCCGATCAATGGAAAGCAGTGTCTGGATGTGGGCTGCGGGCGAGGCCACCTCTCGCTGGCACTGGCTGGTTTGCAGGCAAGTCGTGTCGTTGGTGTCGATATCGTGGCGGAATCGATTGCCGCCTGCCGCGATCAGCATCCCCACGTCCAGTGGGAAGTCGGGACGCTGGAAGACGAACAGTTCGTCCAGTCGCTCGGACAGTTTGACGTCATCTTCCTGATTGAAATGTTGCACTACGTCGACTGGCGGAAGTGTCTGCATTTGCTATGGAAGCAGCTCAATGCCGGTGGAAGGATCGTGGTAATCGTGCCGAATAAGGACAATGCGATTGTGCAGAAGACAATCGCCCGGTTCGAGGGACGATATGCGCCCCCTAATCCCGCTGAAATCGCCGCGCTGGTGGCAGAACTGCCCGACCTGGACTGCTGGGGTTATCGGGGCATGGATTTTCAACAGGACCAGCGACTTGTTCCGTATGTCACGTCCCCCTGGGCGAACACGGTCGTGAAAGAGTTTTCCTCCAACCGGATGGTCGTAGTGCTCCAGAAGCAGGCCGGTGTGGCTGTCTCCGCCAAGCCCTGAGCGACTGCAACTGCTGATGGCGTAGCGGCTTCGACTCGTAATGTGCGTCGCATCCACCGTGATTTCGCCACCGGCATTGAATGCAGTAACCCGTTTGGATCCGGGTGGGTGACCAATGCCCCGGAACTTCGGAACCCCCAACAAGGAATTCGTCGCTGTTCGCAGCAACTTCCTGGCTGGGGGTTCTTTTGCGCCCACGGTATGGCCCGGATTTACTGGAGAGGCGTCTGGATATCTCGCTTTGAACCGAAAGCCAGGTGGGACGGGACGGGCTTCGCCGGGGTATCGAGGGGGGCAGGTGATGCATCTGGTTCCCCTTGAGTAACGCGAGCATGCAGATCTTGCCGCAGTTGGACGGAAGGTGGGTCTAGTTTCCTCAAACTTTCCTCGAATGGATTCGAATTGGGGTGCGCGCCGTTTGCGGGTTTTTGAGATTGACCTAAAAAGTCGGGATCGAAGGGGCATGCCATGTCGAGTTGTGGGATTGTCGGATTGCGTAAGTAATTGACGTTCCTCTGCAGGTTGCCGTTTCCAGCCCTCGATGGAGAGCTGGGCTCACAATCCGACGAATGGGCACTCCCCATTTCCAGACTAGTTTGCTCTGGTTCTGGAACGCTCGCCGTCCGCCTTTTTCATGGAGCCCGCCCAATGACAACGTCATCTTCCTCTTCTTGGGTCGATTACTACCACAAGATCTACGCGAACGAGACCACGTGGCTCGACTATTCGAACGCTCACGTTCAAGGCCAGACGTTTGGGATCGCCCTTGAAGCGGCCGGGCCCGTCTGTGGGAAGCGTTGTCTGGATGTTGGCTGCGGGCGTGGTCAGCTTTCGCTGGTTCTGGCAGCCTTGCTGGCCAGCGAGGTGGTCGGGGTTGATATCATTGAAGAATCCATTTCCGAGTGTCGTGTCAGGTATCCCCACGTACGCTGGGAAGTCGGCACCCCGGAAGATGAGGAGTTCTGCCGGTCGCTCGGACGCTTTGATCTGATCTTCTGCATCGAACTGCTGCAACTTGTCGGCTGGCAGCAGACACTCAAAACACTCTGGAATCGCGTCAGCAGTGGTGGCCGGATTGTGGTTGTTGTTCCTAACAAGAGTAATCCGATTGTTCAGAAGACGATTGATCGATTCGCAGGTCGGTACGTTGCTCCTACCCCTACCGAACTGGCGTCGCTCGTCGATTCCCTGCCGGATGTCGAATGCTGGGCTTACCGCGGGATGGACTTCCAGCAGGACCAACGGATCGTGCCGTACGTCACGTCCCCCTGGATGACGACCGCCTCAACCGATTTCAACTCGAACCGGCTTGTGGTGGCGATTCAAAAACAGACCAGCAGCATCGCCCCGTCGAAAAACTGACTGCGATGATTCGGTGTGCTGCATAACTCAGTGGATTCCTCTCCCAGGTCTGTCTCATCGCCAGCGATCGGCAGACCTGGGAGATGCTTTGTTTTATCCCGGTACCTTTTACAGCCCCGGAACGAGACACGCCCGAAGCTGCGTTTGCGCGATCGAGGTTTGGTCTTAACGCAACATCGGTCCGCGTCCGTTTCAGGTTCCCCGGACATTCCCAAACATTTCGATCTGCTTGCGAGGGCAGAAGCGGAATCCCAACCTCGCCGCGGCCGGGGCCAGCCAGGCTTCTTTCTGAACCAGTTCCTCCTGTTTCACTCCTTGCGGCATCAGCCAGACGCATTCCGGAGAGACGGTGCGAAAACCGGTCAGGTAGGCGACGATCTCATCCAGATCCTCCGGCTGATCCACCACGAACTTGAGCTGGTACCGGGACGTTTCGAGCAACTGCTGAATCACACCGGGGCGATGGCGGTCACGCTGATGGCGTTCTTTCCAGCGAACCGAATCACGCGGGGACGAGTTTGAGAGTTTCGGGCTGATCGACATCAGATCAACCTCAATCGGACGGAAAACGGTTCCCGCCGTTTCCAGCGTAACGATCTTCCCCTGTTGTCGAAGGGTTCGTGCCAGAGGCACGACCTCGGGCTGGAGCAATGGTTCTCCGCCGGTGATGACGACATGCTCGCAGTCAACGCTCAGGATTTCGTTCAAAACCTCGGCACTGTCGCGGCGAGCCCCTTCGGGACGAAATGAAGCGTAGGGCGTATCGCAGAACCAGCACCGAAGATTGCAACCGGTCGTGCGCACGAAGACCGACGGCGTTCCTGAAAACTCCCCTTCTCCCTGGATCGAATGAAAAATCTCTGCGATTCGCACGTTCGTCGTCAGTCAATTCAGCATAATTCCTGCGCACACCCGCAGATCAATCGTTCCGTGAACGCGGCCCGGGCGAGCCTTGCATCTTCGCTGGTTCGACGCTCGGGCGGAAGGGAATCCCGTGCAGAACGTTCGAAATCAGTGGCAGCTGCGAAATTCGATATGCATAATGGCTGATGTGTTTCTCCCGTTATCTCTCGTTGCAGGAAGCCCATCCGTATGGACCGTCTGAAAAACAAAGTTGCTGTCGTAACCGGTGGGGGAGCAGGAATCGGTCGCGCAACGTGCGAATTGTTCGCCGAAGAAGGCGCCCGGGTGGTGATTGCGGAACGCGACGAAGCGAGTGGCCGCGAGGTGGCTGCGGCGATTACCCAGCGGGGCGGGCAAGCTCTGTTCGTGCCGACCGACGTGGGAGACGAATCGAGCATTCAACGCATGGCTGCGGCTGTCGAAGATGCGTTCGGAAAGCTCGATATTCTCGTGAATAATGCCGCCGTGTTCGTGCTCAAGGGAATCGATGCTACAGTTCAGGAGTGGCGCGAAATCCTGGACGTCAATGTCGTCGGGCCTTCCCTTTGTGCAAAGTACTGCGTTCCGCTGATGCGGAAGGGAGGGGGCGGTTCGATCGTGAATCTCGCTTCGATTTCGAGCGTGATCGCCCAAAAGGAAATGGTGACGTACAACGCCACGAAAGCGGCGATTGCCAGTATGACCCGCTGCATGGCGATGGATCTGGCGCCGGATAACATCCGAGTCAATTCCGTGGCGCCCGGTGTCGTCTGGACTCAAATTGTGGAACGATTGACCTCCGAAGCAGGATTGGACCGCAAAGCGGCGGAAGCGGATCCCGCGTGGGGAGGCGCTCATCTGCTGAAAAGAATCGCTGAACCTCGCGAGATCGCTTACCCGATTTTGTTCCTGGCCTCGGAAGAAGCGTCATTCGTGACCGGGTCGCTCTTGATGGTCGACGGAGGCTATACGGCACAGTGAGTCGCAGTCGCGTCGCTATTCCCGGAGAGATCTTCTCGCTAGAAAAATTTCTGACGACGGCCGTGATGTTTTAGGGAAGTTCAATTATCGAAGGGGGCACGGAAGTCTGGCCGCGATGAACAATCAGCAGATCTTCGTGGCCGCTCCTGCGCCCCTCGGTCATCTACACCACGGAGCGATCAGTACCACTGGTAAGCGTAGACGCGGAATTCCTCGATCTTGCTCCGTCGCCGCAAATGGCTCGATTCATCGGTCTCTGCGACTTCAGAGGAGTTTTGCCACCGAGGAGCGATTCGCGACAGTTGCTTCTTCAAGCGATCGCTGGCGAATTGTTTTGCGGTCCAGTGCCGGGGCGCGGGCACTGGACTCTTTTCTGATAATTCGATCCAGCGTTCGGTCAGCATCGCCCGAATACCTTCGCGAATGAAGTCATTGGGAAGATCCGTCAGGGATCTGAGGCAGAGCAACCCTTCATCGCTCGTGGGATGTGCACTGATCTGGACTGAGGGCCGCAGGTCCCCTTCGAGTACTCGATTGACGTTGTACTGGTTAACGAAAGCATCTACGGGGAGAACTGCGTACAAATAGATCGCGACGGAGACGGTCCACAACTGGCGTCGAATCAACCAGGTGAAACTGTGACCCCGTGCGATCTTTTGAAGCACCAGCAGAAAGCCGCAGACCACGGACGCGGCTCCGAGAATTCCGATGACCCTCATGCGGGTCATACCGTTGAATCCGATGTAAATAAACAGTCGGTTGAACACGGCCATCGCCAGAATCATGTTCTGCAGAGACCAGACCCACGAAAGCGTCTTCAGACGCGCCAGTCGGGGGTCTCTTAAAATTGTGCCGCGGAAGATCAGCGACAGCATGATGGTGGCCAGGCCCAACGCGATTGTCAGCCAGATCGCCCCTTCGTGGGCGTATCCGGAGTAATGAAAACCCGGCGGAAAGGTCCGAAACCAGAGCGTCTGAAATTCGAAAATCAGGTACAGCGTGAACAGACCAATCACGACCACGAGCGAGTTGCGATAGGGTTCGTAGTAGGGAGATTTGGTGATCTGCTGTTTCTGGTAAGGCTCACGGTCTGACAATTCAAACTGTCGGACGGCGGGTCTCAGCATTCCGACTGCGAGCCAGGTCGCGACCAGACAGAACAGGACTTCGGAAAAGTGAAGCTGCTGCATCCAGAGGTCGAGATTCACCACCAACCGGCTGAATTTCCGCCCGAGCGAGCGTACCAGATGCGGGTTCGCCATCACGAAAATCGACGAAAATACGACGAAGGTGAGGATGGGGAGTGCGATGGAAAACGATTGCGTCCGCAATACGACGGGGCTCAAACGGGAAAGGGTCCGAAAGTAATGATGTAGTCCCCGGTAGCCCGCTTCGATCCATTTCGACGTAAATACGACAACTTGCGTCAGATACGGCCGCAAGCCGGCGAGGCTCATCGTAAAACAGCACAGCAGGACAAACCCGGTGATCACAGCCAGATGCGATCCGCACCACAGCAAGCGAAGCGACAGCAGAGCCAGCATGGGACTGAGAATCCAGAGGCTCAGATCCCCCACGAGGCGGACAGTTCCCAGACACAGCAGCAGCGGTCCAAGAACGAACAAGACAGCCGGCCCGGCGTATCCAACCGATCGATAGAGTGTCAGATCGGACAGCACGACCAACAGGACCAGCGCGATGACTTCCCGAATCAGTACGGGTGACGAATTGGAACTCACTCGTGATGTCGTGAATAAAGTGGGGTGACTGAGGTGAACGTCGTTGGAGGAGTCGAGAAACGTCAATTGGTCATGGCTATCACGGAATTCAGCCATCGCTTAAGTCCTTTGCTGTCGGCCTGACTGAATTCATGCTCAGCACTACTCCTGCGCCACTGCGTCATTCGCAGTGACCTGGTCCAATTTGCGCCGTTCCGTCCCCCAGAGCACGTAGGTACAATCTATGCACGAGTACATGAAAAATAAATGGCCAGATGAAAGGCTCCTGAAATTTGTTCTAGCGGCCCCGGCGGTCAATCGCGCAAAGTTGATGGTTCGAGATAAATTTCAGCAGTGAAATACTTTACGGCGACGTTTAGGATGGGGTGCCTGGTAGCGGATCGAGTCGGCCTATCCGGCGAATTCGAATCTTGACTATAATCCAACTCCGGCGGAGTTTGCCGATGGATCGGTGAATCTCCGAAACGAAGGAGCGATGGATATGGACCGCGCAAAGGAATGCGTGACAGCTTTACTGATATTGGTCATGGCGTCAGGCTGCTGTGGAACTCAGGAGACTCGATTTCTGAGTTGGATTCCCCGGCCGGCTGCCGTTGAAGCGAGGTCGTACAATATTCATGATCCGTTTCCGGATGAATCTGCCGGGCCTAACACTTTCACCCGTCCGCGTACCTTCATTGAGCCTCGGACGGATACTCGGAAAGATTACGATCTCCGATTCCTCAAGGCGGCCAATGGATTTCCACAACAGCGGTATTCGGTGCTGGACTCTCCTGCGCCGGCGCGCACCGTCCGGAATGAAGCCCCACTTTGGAGAGATCCTCAGCTCCAGTCCCCCATCGTTACGGTCCCGGCCTGGTAATCTACGCGGTAATCTCCTTAGTGCCTTACAGTCTCTGCTCATCGCAGCCTGCTTCGTCGGATCATTGAGTCACTGCCAAGTCGCCTCCGCACAAACTCAAACTACGGTCTCCTCCCCCAATGCGCGATCCTTCGAAGCGCGGGGTCACGAATTCATTACTCCCGAGACGCAGAAAGCGATCGACCGGGGACTGGTCTTTCTGGCGAACCGCCAGCATGACGAAGGCTGGTACTTCGCCAACAGTTATAAGCGGAACGTCGCCGTCACCTCCCTTGCAGGTATGGCCTTTCTCTCGGCGGGGCACGTTCCCGGCCGCGGACCCTACGGCAAAAAGGTTGATAAGTCCGTTGAGTACATTCTCTCGTGCGTCAGCCCGTCGGGCTTCATCAAGCGGGACGACAGCCCTGAGCATGGTCCCATGTATGGGCACGGTTTCGCCACGCTGTTTCTGGCGGAAGTCTACGGGATGAGCCCCAAGCCCGAGATTCGCGAATCGCTGAAGTCGGCCACTCAACTCATCATCAATTCGCAGAACAAAGAAGGGGGCTGGCGCTACAAGCCCGACGGGCGAGACGCCGACGTCTCTGTCACCGTTTGCCAGATGATGGCCTTGCGCGCGGCAAGAAATTGCGGGATCGCCGTTCCGAAAACCACGGTCGACAACTGTGTCGAATATGTCCGCAAATGCCAGAACGCGGACGGAGGATTCCGGTATCGATTGGGTGATAGACCGATGAGCGAGTTTCCCCGGTCGGCTGCAGGTGTTGTCGTCCTCTATAACGCAGGCGTCACCGATGGACGGGATCTGGAAAGGGGACTGGGCTATCTGCTGAGGTTTCCGCCACGTCAGGATTTGATTCCCACCAACAATCACTACTTTTACGGACATTACTACGCCGTTCAGGCAATGTGGCACGCTGGTGAGGAAAACTGGCGACAATGGTATCCCGCCATTCGTGATGAACTCCTCGCTCGCCAAGGTCCCGATGGAGGGTGGACCGATCTGCAAATTAATGATGTGTACGGAACCAGCATGGCCTGCCTGATCCTTCAGATGCCGAACAATCTGCTTCCGATTTTTCAGCGATGAAATCAGTCGCCCGGCATGAGCCAGACTCGGCAAGCGTATTGCAAGGAAGTGGGCCGACGTAGGAAAAAGTCTGCTGGTACGAGATGAGCAAGACCTGTTTCAACAGGAGTGAATCGCCGTACTGAGAACCATGGCCGTCGGCCCGGTCGTTGCAAATTTGCCGCAGCAAGGCCGGGAACTTCAGGCACCCCACTCAAGTCGGTACCACCGAGATCATTCCGACAGACGCAGACTCGCGAAGGAAAATTCCAAGTGACCGATCCAATTTGCTTTCGTCAAACAGCAGGCAGGTGCTTGCTGGTGCTTGTTTTCCTTCTCGCTGGGTCAGCAAGGCCATTGCAGGCGCAGGATCTTGTCCGCTTAACCGACATCGCCGGGGAACAATTCGAGGGGAGTTTGAAATCCTGGTCGACGGACCAACTGGTCCTGGCATCTCCTGAAGAACGTCTCTTCCAGCATTCCCGGCTGCAGTCTGTCAGGTTTGAGCGTTCCAATCCGACTCGCAGTCATACGTCACCTTCCATCTGGCTGACAAATGGTGATCGTCTGGCGGCGCGGTCCCTCACCGTCGACAAAGAGGTTCTCTCTTTGTCATGGACGGTTCGGAGCGACAAGGAACTGTCCTCGATTCCCCTCGAAGATATCACCGCGATCATTTTTGACTGGCCCCATACGGTTCAGGAGCGACTGCGATTGATTGCCGATCTGGAAACCCTCTCGGCAGGGAGTGATCTGGTGATGCTCTCGAATGGTGATCGAACGTTCGGCGAGTTTCAGCGACTGGATGCTGCGTTTGTCGAACTGAAGGTGGCTGGTAAGACACTGAAGCTCGATCGCAGCCGCGTACGTGCGATCCGGCTGGATCCTGAACTTGCAACCTTAACACGTCCGCAGGGGAAACGAGTCGTCCTGATGCTCGTCGATGGAAGTCAGCTCACGGTCACCGGACTGGAGATCGAAGAGGAGTTTCTGAAGGCAAAATCGACTCACCTCGGCAGCTTTGCTTTGCCGGTTGCCGCGGTCGTCGGCTGCCATTTCTTTGGTGATGGAATCGTTCCCGTCGCAGACTATGAACCTGAGAAGGTCGAGTACACCCCTTATCTTTCCGGCAGATGGTCACTGGTCCGCAATGCGAATGTCCTGCACGGTCCCCTGACGGTCCAGGAGACCGAATATGTGACGGGACTGGGAATGCACAGCCGGATGTCTGCCACTTACGCGCTGCGAGGTGATGAGAAAGCCTTTCGTGCCCTGGTGGGAATCGATGATGTTGCGACGGATCTGGGAAGTGTGCGTTTCACGGTGGAACTCGACGGTCGCCGGATCTGGTCCAGTCCCGAAATGACCGGCAAAGCTCCCGTGAGAAGTACAAAGAATCTCAGTCTTGAGGGAGGCAAAAAGCTGACATTGACCGTTGAGTTTGGCGAGTACGCTGACGTCGGTGACTATGCCAACTGGTGCGATGCCGTGTTCGTTCTTGCCTCCCTGGACGAGTGAATCAGAGGGCGCGTGCCGGGGTCACTCCAGCGCCAACCCTGCCGCTTCGGTAATACGATCGAATGAAGCCCGGTTGGTGGTGTAGCTGATCAGTTGAACGACGTCTCTCGGGCCGGCAAGCTTCACCGCCGCATCGACGTCGTCGTCTGTCAGCACGACGGGTGTCGTAGCCAGCTTCTTCGCGACAGTGAAGAGCGAGCGTTCTGTCGGGGTGAACTCGCTCCAGTCCCCATCGAGTGTATAGATCTGATCCTCCGACTGGCCCAGTTCTTTCAATCGCTGCTTTGCCAGTCCCGTTGCGTACCAGGCACGATCCTGACGTGCGATAATCCAGCTCACCTGTGCTCTCATCAGCGGGGTAAGGTCCCCTCGCGTTTCTGCGGATTGAATACCGGCAATCCGGTTTTTTGCACTGTTGGGGAAGTTTGCCAGCAGTCGCACCCACTGTGGCAGTGGACCTTCTGGCCAGTCGCTGGAGACGAATTCCCGTGCCTTTGCTTCCTCGACCAGTGGCAGCCGGGGTGTGCGTTGCTTTGCGGCCTCAAGCCCCGTTTCAACTTCGGAGCGTGTTTCCAGGGGAGGACGATCAGAGACCGTCTGCCGGGTGGGCTGACGGGTTGTCAGATCGATCAACAGCGGGGCGACCTTCGTCACTTTGTTCTGGAATCGATCCGCGGTCGGCGTCAGGTACGATTCGTGTCGAGGACTGGCCGCCGCTGCCTGGGTCGTTCCCCCCTGCCCGGCTGCTTCCTGCCGCCTGCCGAATCCGCCCCCGTTAGCTGACTGAGGAACTCCGGCCCCTTCCTTCCAGCGGTTGATGGAGTTGTTGCCTGCCATCGAGAGGATCATTTCCAGGATTTGCTGATCTGTAAAATGGGCTCGCAGTTTCGCAATATCGGCATCACTCAGCAGGTGAGGCTCGTATGTGAATTTGCGAGCGAAGGCAAACGCGGCCTGCTCGGCTTCCGGGAATGCCTCCCATTCACTGTCCAACGCCGCGATTTCGTCTTCCGTCATCCCGGCAGCCAACAGCTTGGATTCCTGATGGCCCAGGCAGTACTGACAGTTGTTGGTGCGGGAAACAATCCAGAAGAGCTGCACCTTGAATTTGTAACTGAGCGTGTTGTCGGGATCGTTATCTCGTCCCCCTCCACCACCGCCACCGAAACCTTGCCCACCACCGGGTAATCCGGTGCCGGAGCGTCCTGCGTTACCAGTGCCCGTTCCACGCAAGTCCCCGCCGGGCATGTAGTGATATCGCAGACGTCCTTCGTAGCTGCCGCCCCGTTCACCCAGTTTTTCTTTGTCTTCTTCGGTCAGTTCAGGAAGAGGAATTCGTGGAGTCCGCGACTTCATATCCTCCAGATACTCTTTCATCTCGGGGCGTGTCAGCGGAACGGGACGGGGTGTTGTTTTGGAATCGATGCCGTAGGTGAACCCGGACGATGAGAGGACCAATCCCGCGGCGATCAGTGAGAACTTTTTCTTCATAGATGCTTCCTTAGGCAGACGTGATGCAGATGAGATGAGAATTCGGACAGTTTCGTTTCGGACAGAGATCGACCGCTGATCGGCTATTTTTCCTGCTTGGGCGTAACGGGCGTGGTTCCAGTTTGTGCGGGGGCTGGAGGGCTCTGGAAAACGTTTTCACGCTCCAGCGGAAGCTGGAATCCATCAGAGATTCGTGTCATGTAGAGACCTCGGCACAACCACCAGAAGGTCGCCATCGCCTGTTCAGGACCCAGGTCCTCGACGAGTGTGCGATAGTCTTCTGGCGTGAGCTCCCAGGGGGTCTTGCTCAGCTTGCGAGCGTACGCATAGGCTCGTTGCTCGGCCGGAGGAAATGCCGACCAGTCTGCACTGGCCAGTCGACGTGTTCGTTCTGCGACCGCGTTTTTATCCAGTCCCGCCACTTCCAGCAGCATTTCACAGTGCCCCATGCAATAGTTGCATTCGATGCTGCGAGTCTGGATCCAGAACAGACTTTCTTCGAAGATGCGGTCTGGCTTGGTCTCGGCCCACATCGTTCGGGTTGAAATTCCCCAGGGAACGGCCAGCTCGGGAACGTACCCGGAACAGACCAGGTTCCAGATGATGCGTGTCGGGCGAGCAGCCATCGCAGGGGGCAGATTCTTCTTCACTTCGTCCCAACTGGGGATCGGTAGCCGCGGCTTCCGATCGCGCTGGCGTTCCAGACGTCCCTGCAAGTCATCGTAGGAGAGCTGTGACCATTTGGGATCGTGGCTGACGACCGAGGTTCCCGACTCGACGAGCGCTTCTGCCGTTGTATGAGGCGGCATGATCGGGGCGAGCTGTAGAGCCCCTTCCGCGAACGTCACCGAGAGTGGAGGAAGGGGCCCGTGTTCCTCCATCGGAAGGTTCAGCCCCAGAACGATTCGATCCTGGAAGTTACCGTAGGCGGCGAGCAGGACCATTGAGGCGACCCGCTTATCGCCGTAGCGTTGACGCAAGGTTTCGAACAGCTCGTCCGGTATCGTGGGAGCCGCCACGGTGAGGAGGCGAGCAAACTCCAGGGGGGCCCGATCATCCGCCGGCCAGACGGCAGGTTCACCGGTCAACACCTTGCGGGCCGCTTGAGACAGTCCGGCTCGCTCAAGGTCTGCGAGTGCGTACGCTTCGGAATAACGGCAACGATTGGCATGAGCAATCACCCACCGCATCTTCGCACGCAGTATCGGGTCGAGCGGACTCTGCATCCGGTGCGCGTAGTCCAGTTGCAGCATGGCGGCGGCAGTGCGGGGAAGATGTGATGCGACAGCGCGGACCCAGACGGGAAGTTCCGCTCCGTCCCGGGTAACGACATCTGGCAGCTTCTTCCAGGCTTGCTCGTTACTGAGCAGGGGGACTGCGGGGGAACCCTCTTGGGAATGTTCTGCTGTCTTCACGTTGTAGTAGTCGTAAAAGACATTGGTTCGCTCCAGTGTCAGTTGGAAGCCGTTCGAGATTCTCGTCATGTAGTGGTAACGGCTGGCGTTAAGCAGCACGAACAGCGCCCGATCTGTTCCGAAGTCGCGGGAGAGTTCGGCCACGTCATCATCGGAGACTGCCCACGGAGTTCTGGTCAACTTGCGAGCGAATGCAAAGGCATGCTGTTCCGCAGGAGGAAAGCTGGACCAGTCGTCACTCGCCAGCAGACGACTGCGCTCGGCAATTTCCTCTGCATTCAGTCCTGCCACTTCCCAGTTCATTTCACAGTGACCCATGCAATAGGGGCAGACAACCGCTCGGGTCGTGACCCAGAAGAGTCCCTGTCCGAAAATCCGGTCCCAGCGGGGACCAATCTCTGCCCCGGCGGTCCTCATGAAGATCTCAAAAGGGACGGCCAGTTCGGGGGCATAGCCGAACACGATTCGGTACCAGACAATGTCGCTCGGCGTCTTCATCAGCCCTTCGGGCAGATTACGGCTGACTTCGTCCCACGAGGGTATCGGCAGACGCGTTGGTTTTTGTCTTTGCGCTTCAAGACGCTCTTGCAGTTGTTCGTACGTGAACCGTTTCCATTGCGGATCGTCTTGCACCAGATCTGCGCCATTGGGCTTTGGCAGCGACGACTTCTTCAAGGGGGGCGGCGGTGTCGTCTTGGTGACGAACGCTTCCGGTGGGAATGCGACGTCGACGGCAGCCAGGGGGCCATCGGGTTCCAGTGGCGCTCCCAGACTGAGCAGCAGACGGTCCTGAAAGTTAGAGTAGGCCATGTGCAGGACCATCGATGCGGCCTGATTGGGCCCAAAATGCTGGACCAGTGCGGCAAATTCTTCGTCGGTAACGGAATCGGAATCGACGCTCATCTTGCGTGCAAATTCGAGGGCCGCTTTCTCGCCGCTGGACCACCCGGGGTACCCCTCTTTCGCCAGGCCGATGATCTTTTCTGGTTCGACTCCCGCACGCAGTGCGTCCGCCGCCGCATTCGCTTCGGCGTAGCCGCATCGGTTCGCTCGAGCAGAGATCCACCGCATCCCGGCTCGCAGGCCCGGATCGACGGGAGATTTCGTACGCTGGGCCAGATCAAGCTGCAGAAATGCGGCCGTCGTTTTGGGAAGTTCTGACGCGAGCATTCTTGCCCACGAGGGCAATGGCTGGTTGCCGCCGTGGAGCGCTGCCGGGAGGCGCTTCCAGGCTTCGGCATCCGACAGAATCGCGAAGCGAGGTGTTAATCCCACAACGGGGGCCACTTCTGGCCCGGCGAGGACCACCGAAGAAGCGGTTCCCAACATGATGCCTGAGAGTGCTGAAAACCAGGAAACGGAAGCCGACGCCTGTTCATTCATAGTTCGGTCCTTCAAAACTCAGCCGTGAGAACACCAGAAGAGATGATGCGAGAAAGGAGGTTTTTCGATTGAGGTCGACTGGGCGGTAGTACGCATGTTTCCATGTCTGTCCGTCGTTCCGATTGGTCGACATTGCTTTGTGGCTCCAGAGCAGAAGCTGCGCGGAAGCGGAAGGTGTTGACCTCGATTAACTGGGGTGAAGGTGTTTCAGCCGACGTAACCCTGCGTCGCCAATCGCTTCCCCATTTCCCTGTAGAGTTCAGGATCCTGGGGCGTGAGGGTGGCGAGGCCATCGACGTATCGGTTGTACATGCAGAACATGGCTGCAATCAGAACGGTGTCGTGAATCGCTTTGTCATCGGCGCCCGCCATCCGCGCCGTATGGACATCTTCAGGGGTCACCGTTCGACCATCGCGTCGAACTTTCCCCGCGATGGTTAACAGGGCCTTGAGCTTCGCGTCGACGGGAGCGTTCTCCAGGTCTGCGATGACGGCGTCGACGATCTCACTCCGATCACCTAGTAAATGCCGCGCGGCCGCTGCATGGGAACTCGTACAGAATCGGCACTCATTCCCG
>NZ_DASWWZ010000623.1:0-15724 GCF_036405755.1 Schlesneria sp. | reverse complement strand
CTGACTATATTAAGAACATGATCACCGGTGCCGCTCAGATGGACGGCGCTATTCTCGTGGTTTCGGCTGCTGACGGCCCGATGCCGCAGACTCGTGAGCATATTCTTCTCGCCAAGCAGGTTAACGTTCCTGCTCTGGTTGTGTTCCTCAACAAGTGCGACCTCGTCGACGACGAAGAGTTGCTCGAGTTGGTCGAGATGGAAATTCGTGACCTGCTGAATAAGTACGAATTCCCAGGCGACGATATCGCGATCGTTCGTGGTAATGCCAAGGGTGCCTTGGATAACCCCGCCGATCCAAAGTACAGCGAATGCATCACCAAGCTGATGGAAGCGCTTGATCGCGACGTTCCAGAGCCAGCTCGTGAAGTCGACAAGCCAATGCTCATGGCAATCGAAGACGTCTTCTCGATCGAAGGTCGTGGTACCGTTGTGACCGGCCGTATCGAGCAAGGTGTTCTCAAGGTTGGTGACAAGGTTCAGTTGCTCGGTCTGGCTGAGCCACAGGAAACCGTTTGTACCGGCGTCGAAATGTTCCAGAAGACTCTGGATCAGGGGATGGCCGGGGACAACGTCGGGGTTCTGCTCCGCGGTATCCGCAAGGAAGACGTTCAGCGTGGCCAGGTGCTGGCTAAGCCAGGTTCCATCAAGCCACATTCCAAGTTTGAGTGTCAGGTTTACGTTCTGAGCAAAGAAGAAGGTGGACGTCACACTCCATTCTTCAGTGGTTACCGTCCTCAGTTCTACTTCCGAACGACCGACGTGACCGGCGAGTCCACGCTGCTCGGTGGCGCCGAAATGTGTATGCCTGGTGACAACGTCAACATGCAGGTCACGCTCGGTAAGCCAATTGCAATGACCGAAAACGTCCGGTTTGCTATCCGTGAAGGTGGCAAGACGGTTGGTTCCGGCGTTGTCACGAAGATTATCGAGTAGTCTCGCAGCAATTGGTCTTGATGGCCGCCAGCGTTGATTCCTGAATCAACTGGCGGCCGTTGTTTGTGGTTGAGGGTGTCTGGAGAGAACACGTGGCTCGAGAGTATGTTTGGTTGGAGTGTACCGAAACTGGGTTGCGAAATTACCGAATCTCGAAAGAGACGAAGGGTACTGAGCGACTGGAGTTGATGAAGTACAATAAGAAGCTCCGACGGCACACGCTGCACAAAGAATCTCGGAAGAAGTGATCCTGTTCGCTTCGAACGGGCGTAGCTCAATTGGCAGAGCACTGGATTCCAAATCCAGGTGTTGGGGGTTCAAGTCCCTCCGCCCGTGTTTTGGGCACGAAAGGTATTAGAATACAGCTCGTGTTTAGGTGCGAATCGAGACCTGGAAGGACTTATGGCCAAAGTTCAGCGCGATACGCTGTTGAAAAGCATCTTAAGCACGGACCTCTATCAGCGTAAACAAGGGCGCGCAGTCAGACGTTGTACCGCAGGTGCAATTTTTCTGACGTTCGTGCTTGCGAGCCAGGCGTTGTATCACACAGTCCTTTTGGACTTCGGTACGTCGACGGCTTCCGCAGTGGTTGCGGTGATCAATGTCATTGGTGCCTGGTTTGCGTTTCGCGTGGTGAACTATCCGGTGTTCGCTGACTTCCTGATCGACGTTGAATCCGAGATGACCAAGGTCACCTGGCCGAGTTGGGTGGAACTGCAGCGGGCCACGCTGGTTGTGCTGGCGACGACGTTTCTGTTTTCGGCCTTGCTGTTTGGTTACGATATTGCATGGCAGAAGTTTTTGGAGATGACGGGGGTTCTCAGGCTGTCACGTTAGCCGACCCCCGTAAAAGTTGTGTGGGTCGGTTGCCGCGAGAGTCATTCTCCAAAGGGTTACAATATGACGACGGAATCCGGAGTCGAGGGTTCCCAAGACGGGCAGATGCTGTGGTATGTTTTGAAAATTCAAAGCAACCGCGAAAAGACGATTCGCGATTCGTTGTTGCGACGAATGCGGCAGGAAGGGTTGCAGGACTACTTCGGCGAGATCGTCATCCCAACCGAAAAGATCGTTGAGAACAGAAACGGGAAGAAACGGGTCATCGAACAGAAGCTGTACCCCGGCTACCTGATGATCCAGATGGTTTTGAATGACGATACTTGGTATCTGGTGAGAAGTACCGCAGGCGTCGGAGACTTCACGGGCTCGGCGGGCAAGCCATCACCAATGCCAATGCATGAAGTGCATAAGATGCTCGGGGCATCGCACACGATTGCGGAAGAACCGGCCAAGGTGAAGCATGATCTGAAGGCTGGGGACAACGTCAAGATTATCGAAGGTCCCTTTGGGTCGTTCGATGGTACAGTCGGAAGTGTGGATGCGAGCAGCGGTAAGTTGACAGTAATGATTGAAATTTTCGGTCGCAGCACGCCGGTCGACGTTGAGGCATGGCAGGTTGAGCGGGTTTAGACTTGGTCGAGTGACTGAGTTCTTGCGGTCGGTGTCTTTAGTGTCTTGATTGGCGCAGGCGACAGAGCGGAGATATCAGGTGGCGAAGAAAGAAGCGAAGATCAAGGCCCAGGTGAAGGTTCAGATCCCTGGCGGCAAGGCAACTCCTGCCCCTCCAGTTGGTACTGCGCTCGGTCCCCACGGGATCAACCTCGGCCAGTTCGTCATGCAGTTTAACGAGAAGACGCGTGACCTGAACGGGATGGTCGTACCCGTTGTAATCACCATCTTGGAAGATCGGTCTTTTACGTTCGTTCTGAAGAGCCCCCCTGCTTCCGTGCTGCTTAAGCAAGCCGCAAAGATTGCGATGGGTGCTCACAACGCTCGGACCGAAAAGGTCGGTAGCGTCACGCAGGCGCAACTGATTGAGATCGCGAAGACGAAGTTCGAAGATTTAAATACATCAAGCGTCGAGCAAGCTGCGAAGATGATCGCGGGAACCGCTCGAAGCATGGGCATTGAGGTGATCTGAGTGATCCGGTTTCGGGTTGTCAGTCATTCACGGTGCTGAGCCGTCGGGTCGGCATTATTCGCATCAACGTCGTTAACAGTGGTTTGGGTTTTTGAAATGGCTAATCAGTCAAAGCGGATTCGGCATCTCACGAAAGTTCTGGAAGCGACTCCTTCAGCGGACTTGCCAACAGCGATCGAGATTCTGAAGAATGTAGAAGGTTCTCTTCCCGAGAAGATCCGGAAGTGCCGATTCGACCAGACGGTAGCGATTGCTGTGCGGTTGGGCGTTGATCCGAAGCAGGCCGATCAGATCGTGCGAGGTTCAATCGTTCTGCCTCACGGTATCGGTAAGGCCCAGCGGGTGCTGGTCTTTACACAAGGCGATAACGTTGGCGTTGCTACGGCCGCAGGTGCTGACTACGTCGGCGGAAAAGATCTCGCCGACAAGATTCGCGGCGGTTGGATGGACTTCGATGTCGCGATCGCTACACCAGACATGATGGGTGTCGTTGGTCCGCTCGGTAAAGTGCTTGGTCCCCGCGGTTTGATGCCGTCGCCACGTGCGGGTACCGTCACCCAGGACGTCGCTTCTGCAGTTCGCGAATACAAAGCGGGTAAAGTCGAGTTCCGCGTGGATTCCGGTGGCAACGTTCACTGTGTCGTGGGGCGTTTGTCTTTCGATCATCAGAAGCTCGTTGAGAACACTGAGGCCTTGCTCAAGTATATCCGGTCCTTGAAGCCGTCGACTTCGAAGGGTCAGTATATCCGAAACGTTGCGATCGGTGCGACGATGACTCCGAGCATTACCGTCGCCGTATAGTCGACATTCGTAGTTCCTTCCGGTTGGTTTGAATTCCATGAGCAAGTACGTCAAAGATTTGATGATCGACGGCATTCAGAAGGTCGTCGGCGAATGTCGCGAAGTCGTTGTGGTCGACGTGTCAAAAGTTGACGCGGTCAATGCCAACAAGATGCGAATCGCTCTTCGTCAGAAGAACATTCGGCTGTTGAGCGTCAAGAACGCGGTCGCTCGTCGTGCACTCGGTGAAATTGGTCTATCTGGTGTCGGCTCCTCGCTGGTGGGTCCTTCCACCCTGGCGTTTGGTGGCGAAGACATCGTTGCCCTCGCTCGGGAACTGACCGAGTGGGCGAACAAGATTAAGGTTTTGGAAATCAAGGGTGGCGGACTGGGAGAGACTCCTCTCAGCGCACCTGATGTGGAAACACTCAGCAAGAGTCCAGGCCGCAAAGAGATGCTTTCGCAGCTCGTGGGTCTGATCCTGTCGCCAGGAGCTCGAGTTTCTGGTGCGGTATTGGGTGCCGGTGGTAAGTTGGCAGGTCAGGTCAAGACCCTGAGTGAGCGGACGGAATAGTCGCACGAGAGTGTCGCTCGGATGGTTTGGGCGGTTTGGATGTCGACTTGAAACAGAATTGTTAAAGACAATAAAGAAAGGTGAATTGGTATGTCCGAAGTGACGTTTGACGACACGACGAAGGAACTCGGCGACAAGATCGTTGGATTGACGCTGCTGCAGGCGAAGGCGCTGTCTGACTACTTGAAGCAAGTTCATGGTATCGAGCCAGCCGGTGGCGGCGTGATGATGGCCGCTCCTGCTGCTGGTGGTGGTGCAGCTGCTGCTGTTGAAGCGAAGACCGAATTTGACGTGATCCTCACCGGATTCGGTGACGCCAAGATCAACGTCATCAAGGTTGTTCGTGGTGCGACCGGCCTCGGTCTGAAGGAAGCCAAGGACCTGGTTGAAGGCGTGCCCAAGCCGCTGAAGACCGGTGTTTCGGAAGACGATGCCAAGAAGCTGAAAGCGGAAATCGAGCAGGCTGGTGGTACTGCCGAGATCAAGTGATTTAGTTTCTGATCGATTCCTGCTGCCCAAACCACATTGTGACGACTTGTACTGAACGAATTTGGTGTCTTGATTGGCCCGGAAAGAATCACCGCTCTTTCCGGGCTGATCGCCCTTGTAGTCAAGGCATCGGTTCGCCTGTTGGTGGTCGGGTCACGTAAAGTTCGCGCCATGTACGAAGTGACTGTCTCCATTGGGTGAGTTGGCAGCCTTTGACGATTGTTGCGATATCCAAATTGTCTGCGGCAGACCGATTTTAATGTAACGTAATCGTGGGCACTGCCTCGCCAGGCGACAAGGCGTCAGGCTGGTGCCATTTTTGCGTTGCTCACCGCGGTTTGTCCTGAAGGGATTTTGTTCGATGCCCATTCCTGCCGTCCGTATCATCCAGACCAATGAAATTCGCAACTATGGGACAATTCAGGGAACGTTTGAAATTTCGGATCTGACACGGATCCAGACCGATTCGTATGTTCGCTTTCTCCAGCTTGAAGCCGATGCACGGGAACGTAAGGACGAGGGGCTCGAGGCGATCCTGCGGGAAGTTTTCCCGATCGAAAGTTACGACGGCAAGTACCGTCTTGAGTACATTAAATACGAACTTGGCAAACCACGCTATACCCAATTGGAATGCCGTCAGCTTCGCTTAACCTATGGTCGCCCGTTCCGCATCTGGCTGCGGCTCGTTAAAGAGCAGCCGATCGAAGAAGAAGTTTATCTCGGCGACATGCCGATCATGATCGGCGGCGGTGAGTTCATCATCAACGGGGCAGAACGCGTTGTCGTCAGCCAGTTGCATCGTTCACCGGGAGTCGATTTTGTTCAGGGAGCTGAACCTGGCGAGCGTAAGCAGTTTTCCTGCCGCGTGATTCCCGAGCGTGGAAGCTGGATCGAGATTGTCATCAGCAAGCGCGATACACTCGGTGTCCGCATCGACCAGAGCGGTAAGTTCTCTGCGATGACGTTCCTCCGGGCGATGAATCCCGACTACGGTTCGAGTGCCAATCTCGTCAAGCTGTTCTACAAGACCGAAACGGTCAAGGTGAATCGTGAAGATTTAGTGGCGTACTTGAACGGAAAGTATGCGGCAGACGAAATCGTCTATCCTGCAAAGCATGACAAATGCGGCGAGATCATCGTTGAGCTGGGTCACGTCATCAACAAGGCCGCCGCGGAAGAGATTGCCGGGTCGACGTTGAAGACAGTTGAGATCATCGAGACGATGGATGACCTCTTGGCGCTGTCCAGTATCCTGGAAGATCCCACGGTCACGCACGAAGATGCCTTGCTGCGTATTTACCAGCGATTGCGTCCTGGGAACCCGCCACAACTCGAGAAGGCAATCGAGCTGTTCAACGAGAAGTTCTTCGATGCCAATCGTTATCGGTTGGGCCGGGTGGGTCGTTTCCGTATCAATCGGAAATTTGATCAAGACATTCCCGATACAGAGATGACGCTGAAGGCCGAAGACATCGTTAACTCGATTCGATACGTCATCAAGCTGCGTATCGGCGATTCAGTGGCGCATGTCGATGATATCGATAACCTCGGAAATCGTCGGTTGCGAACGATCGATGAACTGGCTGCAGAGGAAATCCGAAAAGGGTTTTTGAAGCTGCGACGCACCGTGCAGGAGCGTATGCAGATGAAGGACGTCGAAGAGATGTCTCCTCGTACGCTGGTGAACCCCAAGAGCGTTTCGGCCGCGATTGAGTACTTCTTCGGGCGTGGTGAACTGTCGCAAGTCGTCGATCAGACAAACCCGCTCGCCACCTTGACGCACGAACGTCGACTGAGTGCTCTGGGACCTGGTGGTTTGAACCGTAAGCGAGCGGGCTTCGAAGTTCGCGACGTGCACATCTCTCACTACGGTCGAATCTGTCCGATTGAGACCCCTGAAGGTACGAATATCGGTCTGATTTCCAGTCTGAGTATCTTCGCGAAGGTCGATGACTACGGATTCCTGATTACCCCTTATCGTGCAGTGGTGAATCGGAAAGTCAGCGAAGAAGTTCAGTGGCTGCGTGCTGACGAAGAGTCACGTGTGTTCATCGCGCCGGCAGATACGCATGTCGACAACGGCATGATTGCCGAAGACCGGGTGATGGCCCGATTCCATAACGACGTGGTCTGGATGGCATCCACCGATGTGCATTACATCGATGTTTCGCCGTGCCAGATGGTCGGTGTGTCCGCAGGTCTGATTCCGTTCCTCGAGCACGACGATGCCAACCGCGCGTTGATGGGTTCGAACATGCAACGGCAGGGCGTTCCGCTGCTGGTGGCAGAATCGCCGCTGGTCGGGACGGGGCTTGAAGCCGCCGTGGCTGAAAGTTCGGGAATGGTGCTGCGGGCCGAGAAGTCCGGAAAGATCACCTACGTCGACGCCGATCGCATTGAACTCGAAGGCAAGTCGTTCCCGCTGCGAAAGTACACGGGACTCAACGAACGAACCTGTCTGAATCAGAAGCCGATTGTGAAGGTTGGGCAGAAGGTCAAAAAGGGAGAAATCCTCTGCGACAGTGCTGCGACCTCAAAGGGGGAGCTGGCTCTCGGTCGAAACGTGCTCGTCGCCTTCATGTCGTTTGAAGGCTTCAACTACGAAGATGCGATCATTCTGTCAGAGCGTCTGGTGAAGGAAGACGTCTATACGTCGATCCATATCGATGAGTTCGACGTGGAAGTTCGTGAGACCAAGCTCGGTCGCGAAGAATTCACCCGCGATATCCCCAACGTCAGCGAAAAGGCACTTCGTCACCTCGACGAAGTGGGGATTGTGAAGATTGGTACGTATGTCGAACCGGGTGATATCCTCGTTGGTAAGGTTTCGCCCAAGGCGAAGACGGAACTGACACCGGAAGAAAAGCTGCTGCACGCCATTTTCGGTCGTGCCGGTGAAGACGTGAAGAATGAATCTCTCGAAGTCCCCAGCGGTACCGAAGGGATCGTGATTCATACCGAGAAATTCTCGCGACGAATGAGTCTCTCGGAAGCGGACCGTAAGAAGTTCGAAGCCGAACTGAAAAGCGTTGAAGACACCAGTTACCAGACGATCTCGGCCGCGTTCCGCGAGTTCCTCAAAGAATTCGAGAAGGCCTACGAGAAGAAGGTCACTGATGACGACTCACGCGACGTTCGCTCGATCACGGACGACAAGTTCGTAGCGACGTTTGCTGAGAGCTTCCTTACCAACTTCGAATCGCTGGACATCAAGAGTCCTCAGAAGCGGTCTGAGTGTAAGAAGGTGATTAAGGAGTTCTGGGGACCTGTCGAAGACGCCATTGATGCCCGCGATCGTAAGCTGAACACCATGAAGCGTGGCGACGAGCTGCCGAGCGGCGTTCTGCAGATGGTCAAGGTGTACGTGGCCTCGAAGCGTCAGATCTCTGTCGGGGATAAGATGGCCGGTCGGCACGGTAACAAGGGGGTTATCTCCAAGATCCTGCCAGAAGAAGACATGCCATTCCTCGCGGATGGAACTCCTGTGGACATCATTCTGAACCCACTGGGCGTTCCGAGCCGTATGAACGTCGGTCAGATTCTTGAGACTCACCTGGGATGGGCAGCAGCAAAGTTGGGCTTCAAGGTACGCAGCGCTGTGTTTGACAGCCCAAGCGAAGAAACCGTCCGTTCACTGCTTGTCGAGGCGGGGCTGCCTGAAGACGGGAAGGCTCAGTTGCACGACGGCCGAACGGGTGAACCTTTCGAGCAGAAGACGACGGTCGGCTACATCTATATGTTGAAGCTGCACCATCTGGTTGAAGACAAGGTCCACGCCCGTGCGACTGGTCCATACTCATTGATCACCCAACAGCCGTTGGGTGGTAAAGCCCGATTCGGGGGTCAACGATTCGGTGAGATGGAAGTTTGGGCGCTGGAAGCTTATGGTGCGGCGTACATCCTGCAGGAATTGCTCACTGTGAAGAGCGACGACGTGGAAGGACGTACCAAGATTTATGAGTCGATGGTCAAGGGGGAGAACACTCTCGAGGCCGGTACTCCAGCGAGTTTTGAAGTGCTCAATAACGAAATTCGCGGGCTGTGTCTGAACATGCAGCTTGAAAAGAGTCCGAACTAGTTTGTGTTCCAGGCTGACGACTTTTGCCGGGGCGCCGTTTGTTGGATGCGGCGTCCCTGGTTGGTTGAGACAGCCGCAGTTTTCGCAAAATTCGACTTTCCGCCTGCCATATCAAGGAGCACGCCGTGAGCGTCGGTGAAACAACATACGATCGAGTGAACGAATACTCGGCAATTAAAATTGGCTTGGCGAGTCCTCAAGACATTCGCGGTTGGTCGTTCGGTGAAGTGAAGAAGCCAGAAACGATCAACTACCGCACGTACCGCCCGGAACGGGACGGTCTGTTCTGCGAACGGATCTTTGGACCTGAAAAGGACTGGGAATGTGCCTGCGGTAAATACCGTGGGATGAAATACAAGGGCATGATCTGTGACCGCTGTGGCGTGAAAGTGACGCACAGCCGGGTTCGCCGTAAGCGAATGGGCCACATTGAACTCGCCGCCCCTGTCGTTCATATCTGGTTCTTCAAATCAATGCCCAGCCGACTGGGGGCGTTGCTGAATGTCAAAACGACTGCTCTCGAGAAAGTCGTCTATTTCCAGGACTACATCGTCCTGGACCCGGGTGACACTCCCCTGCGCAAGGGGCAGTTGCTGACGGAAGAGGAAGCACGCCAGGCTCGGTCGAAGTACGGCGAAGGTACGTTCGATATCGAGATGGGGGCCGATGCAGTCAAGAAACTGCTGATGAGCCTCAATCTGGTTGAGTTGTCCGCGCAGTTGCGTGTCGAACTCAAGAAAACCACCAGTCAGCAGAAGAAGAAGGAGCTGATCAAGCGGCTGAAGATCTCTGAAGCCCTGCGCGACAGTGACAACAAGCCCGAGTGGATGGTGCTGGATTGCGTTCCTGTCATTCCACCCGATCTTCGTCCGTTGGTTCTGCTGGATTCCGGTAACTTTGCAACCAGCGATTTGAACGATCTTTATCGTCGAATCATCAATCGTAACAACCGTCTGAAGAAGCTGGTCGATCTCAACGCGCCCGAAGTGATTGTGCGCAACGAGAAGCGAATGCTTCAGCAGTCGGTCGATGCGTTGTTCGACAACAATCGTTGCAAGCGACCAGTCCTGGGTTCGTCGAACCGTCCGCTGAAATCGCTGACGGACATGATCAAAGGTAAGCAAGGTCGATTCCGTGAAAACCTGCTCGGTAAGCGCGTCGACTACTCGGCACGAAGCGTGATCGTCGTGGGTCCGAATCTCGAGCTGCATCAGTGTGGTCTGCCAAAGAAGATCGCGCTGGAACTGTATCAGCCTTTCATCATTCGGCGACTGAAAGAACTGGGCCATGCAGATACGATCAAGAGTGCGAAGCGCATGCTTGAACGTCGCGACGAAGAGGTTTGGGATATTCTCGAAGAGGTCATCACCAACCATCCAGTGCTGCTGAACCGGGCTCCCACCCTGCACCGTATGGGTATCCAGGCGTTCGAGCCGATCCTGGTGGAAGGTAACGCCATTCGGATTCATCCGCTGGTCTGTAAGGGATTCAACGCGGACTTCGACGGCGATCAGATGGCAGTCCACCTGCCACTTTCGATCGAAGCTCAGGTCGAAGCCACGACGCTGATGATGTCGACGAACAACATCTTCAGTCCTTCCAACGGTGCGCCGATCATCAGCCCCTCGCAAGATATCGTGATGGGTTGCTACTACCTGACTTTGAAGAAGGAAGACCGTCCTGGTCACGGGATGATCTTCGCTTCGACCCAGGAAGTGCATACCGCTCATCTGCTGGGTAAGGTCACGCTGCACACGTTGATCAAGGTACGGTTGCCGAAGGATAAACGCGTCAAGGGCGAAGGGTCGGACGATTATTCACTCGGCGGGATCGTCGAGACGAGCGTCGGTCGGATCATGTTCAACGACATCCTCCCGCCGAAGATGGCGTACTACAACCAGACCATGAAGAACAAGGATCTGGCGAACGTTATCTCTGACTGCTACCTCGAGCTGGGACGTCGCGAGACGATCAAGCTGCTGGACCGGATGAAGGAAGTCGGGTTCCGTGAATCGACTCGCAGCGGTCTTTCATTCGCCGCCAGCGATTTGAAGACGCCTGACAACAAGGAAAAGGTGATTCTGGCTGCCGAATCGACCGTTCTCAAGAAGCAGAAGCTGTATGAAAAGGGTGTGATTACCGCGAAAGAGCGTTACGAGCAGGTTTTGGATACCTGGACGCACGCCAGCGATCTGATCAAGATCGCGATGATGGATGCGTTCAAGAACGACACCCGCGATAACGGCGCTTACGTCAACCCGGTTTACCTGATGGCGGACTCGGGTGCTCGAGGGGGTCAGGAACAGATTCGTCAGCTCGCTGGTATGCGAGGTTTGATGGCCAAGCCGAGCGGCGAGATCATCGAAACCCCGATTAAGGCGAACTTCCGTGAAGGTCTGTCAGTACTTGAGTACTTCAGCTCTACGCACGGTGCCCGTAAGGGATTGGCCGATACCGCGCTCAAGACGGCAGACAGCGGTTACCTCACCCGTAAGCTGGCAGATATCTGTCAGAACATGGTTGTGACGACTCATGATTGTGGTACGACCAAGGGGATCACTCGTGGGGTCGTCTACCGCGGTGAAAAGGTGGAAGTCAGTCTGGCCGACGCCATCCGCGGTCGGGTCAGCCGACAAAACATCGTCAATCCAATTACTGACGAAGTGATTGTTCGTGAAAACGAAATGATCACCGTCGACATCTCGCGAAAGATCGAAGAACTCGGTCTTGAGAAGATTCAGGTCCGTAGCCCGATGACCTGTGAATCGGATCTGGGGATGTGTCGACTGTGTTACGGGATGGACTTGTCCACCGGCTCGCTGGTGGAAGAAGGCTTGGCTGTCGGTATCATCGCTGCTCAAAGTATCGGTGAGCCCGGTACTCAGCTGACGATGCGTACCTTCCACATCGGTGGGGTGGCAATCAAGGACATCCAGGAAAGCGAAATCAAGTCCCGGCGTCAGGGGCGTGTCCGCCTCGCTCGTATCCGCAGCGTGGTGAACGCTGATGGCAAGAGCGTGGTGCTGGGACGTAACGGCGAGCTGCTTGTTGTTGACTCCAAAGAGCGCGAGCTGGAGCGTTATACCGTTCCCACCGGTGCTGTGCTGCAGGTCGGTGAGAACGACACGGTCGAAATCGGGCAGGTGCTGTGTACCTGGGATCAACACTCCATTCCGATCCTCTGCGAAGTCGGCGGACGGGTTCGCTTCGAAGATCTGGTCGAAGGTCAATCCATTCGGTCTGAAAAGGATCCGAGCGGTAACATTCGTAAGACGGTCATCGAGCACAAAGGCGAACTGCATCCGCAGATCGTGCTGGAAGATTCGACCGGCAAGATCCTCGACTTCTACTACCTGCCCGAACGTGCAAGTATCGAAGTTGTCGAAGGTCAGCAGATCTCCGCTGGTACGGTTCTGGCAAAGAACCCCCGCGAAACGTCGGGTACTCAGGACATCACCGGTGGTCTTCCGCGAGTCACCGAACTGTTCGAAGCTCGAAAGCCGAAAGAGCCCGCGATCATCGCCGAGATCGACGGTGAAATTGAGCTCGTTGCCGAGAAGAAGCGTGGCAAGCGAATCATCATCGTTCGCGGAGCGGATGGAACCGAAAAGGAACACGTCATTCCTCACGGCAAGCAGTTGCTCGTGCATGCGAAAGACCAGGTCCGTGCGGGGGACGCACTCGTCCGGGGTCCGCTCGTGCCGCACGATATTCTGCGAGTCAGTGGTGAAGAGGCTGTCCAGCAGTACCTGCTTCACGAAATTCAAACTGTGTATCGTTCACAACGTGTGGTGATCGACGACAAGCACATTGAAATCGTCTTGTCGCAGATGCTCCGCAAGTTGAAGGTGGAAGATGTTGGCGACACAACCATGTTGCCAGGCGTGCTGGTGGATCGATTCGAATTCCGAAAGATCAACCAGAAGCTGCAGTCCAGCGCACGGATTACCGACCCTGGCGATTCGGAATTCCAGGAAGGGGACGTCGTTCCCTTGGAGACCATCGAGCAGGTCAACCGGGAAATCGAAGCGTCGGGTGGGCCGCTGGTGAAATTCACCAAGCCACGTCCTGCAAACGCCAGTACTCAGTTGCTGGGTATTACCAAGGCGGCCGTCCAGAGCGACAGCTTTATTTCTGCTGCCAGTTTCCAGGAGACGACCAAGGTACTGACCGAAGCGGCGATCGCCGGAAAGATCGATAACCTGGTTGGCTTGAAGGAGAACGTCATCCTCGGGCACCTGATTCCGGCCGGTACCGGTTTCCAGTTGCATCAGCAATCGGAAGTCAAAATCAAGCCGGAAGCGTTGGCGGAAATTTACGCCGAGCGAGACAGGATCATGGCCCAGCGAGCGAATCTGCTCAACGAGCCTGACTTGTCAAACAGTGCTGCTGATGTGAAGTAAGGGAAGTGTGAGAGGGAATTGTTATCAGGCCGATGAAGGCGTTGCCGATAAATCGAGAGAGTGGCCGAATCGGCCGAATCGAAACTCTGCAGCGCACTCATCTGAGCCTGATCACAGTACCGAAATGAAACCAATGTCTGGGATTGCGGTTTCTGTAATGCGTTTCTAAGATTTCCGGTCCGGTTCGACCTTGCGGCTTAAATAAAGTTTCAGCGGACCGGCTGAGTCTTCAGCGTATACCTTGAAGTTCTGTCGATCGAGATTTACACTGCTGAGTTCCGAGCTTGGGCGATTGATGCCGTTCGGAAGAGGCGACATTTGAAAAATAACAGGTAAAAGAATGCCGACGATCAATCAACTGATTCGGAAACCGCGCAAGCCTCAGCCCGTTCGCACCAAGAGCCCGGTGCTGGAAGGCTGTCCGCAGAAACGCGGCGTCTGTATGTTGGTCAAAACGGTAACACCGAAGAAGCCAAACTCAGCCCTTCGAAAGGTCGCCCGTGTGCGACTCTCGAACGGTAAAGAAGTGACCGCTTACATTCCCGGTGAAGGCCATAACCTGCAAGAGCACTCGATCGTGCTGGTTCGTGGTGGTCGTGTTCGCGACTTGCCAGGGGTTCGTTACAAGATTATCCGCGGTGTTCTGGATACCCTCGGCGTTGCCAAGCGTATGCAGGCTCGAAGCCGCTACGGTGCCAAGCGACCCAAGTAATCGGTTTTCGGATTCGCCCGAACGTGAGAATTTCGCGGGTTGGTGGGTCTCAGCCGTACGTGAGGTTTCAAGAGATTTCCGGGCACGGGTCCGGGTGGTGTGTTCTGTCGCGTGAAGGTTGTTTGTTGGGCTACGGTTCCAGTGCCTCGCCAATCCGCGCGTTGATTTTCTGTTGAAGAAGAATTTACGATGGCCGACAAATTTACTTGCAGTCGATCGCACCTCAAGCCAGATCCTCGGTATGGTTCGAAGCTCGCGTCGAAGTTTATTAACTGTCTGATGTATGATGGTAAGAAGAGCGTCGCTCAGCGCGCTTTCTATTCGGCAATGGATCTGATTTCTGAGAAGATCCCCGACAAAGAGCCGATCGAGATCTTTACTGTCGCAGTCGAGAACTGCCGCCCATCGCTGGAAGTGAAGTCGAAGCGTGTTGGTGGTGCGAACTATCAGGTGCCAACTCCGGTGAACTCCAAGCGTCAGCAGACCCTTGCGATTCGCTGGATCCTGGAAGTTTGTCGTGACAAGAAGGGGCGCCCCATGGATCGCCGTCTTGCTGATGAACTGATGGCTGCCTATCGCCGTGAAGGTGCCGCGATCACCAAGCGTGAGAACGTTCATCGTATGGCAGACGCCAATAAGGCATTCGCACACTTCGCATGGTAGCCCGCTGAGCGGCCAGTTTGTGCTGGTGCTCGACGAGTGTAATGATGATGCAAGAAGACCCGGCGCCCTGTGGTGCCGGGTCTTGCCATTGAGTCTGCTGGCAGATTTGTCGATGGTAGCGTGATGGTGAGTGTGCTGTTGTTGACTGGCTGTGCAGGGGTTTCTTGCTTCTGTGGTGTGTCCCGGTTCGAAGTATATGTGCTGAGTTCTCTTTTTCTGGCGAGTGACTATGAGTGGTTTGATCAGCAAGATTCGAAACATCGGGATCATCGCACACATCGATGCCGGCAAGACAACGACGACTGAGCGGATTCTGTTTTACGCCGGTGCGACGCATCGGATGGGGGACGTTGACGACGGAACGACCGTCACGGATTTCGATCCAGAAGAGGCTGCCCGCGGGATTACGATCTACTCGGCGGCAATCTCCTGTCAGTGGCAGGGGCACGTGATCAACATTATCGATACGCCAGGTCACGTCGATTTCACGGCCGAGGTGGAGCGTAGTCTGCGCGTGCTGGATGGCGGCGTTGTTGTCTTCAGTGCCGTGGAAGGGGTGGAAGCGCAGAGTGAGACGGTCTGGCGGCAGGCTGATCATTACCGTGTTCCCCGGATGTGTTTCATTAACAAAATGGATCGTATCGGTGCCGGTTTTGAGCGTGTTTTCGAGCAGATTCAAACTCGGCTGCATGCAAGTCCAGTGGCGCTGCAGTTGCCGATTGGTGAGGGGCCTGTCGAGCGGCAAGGTGGATTTTGTGGTGTGATTGACCTGATCGAGATGAAGGCGCTGTACTTTGGTCGTGAAGATCAGGGTCGCGAAATCAGGGTGGAGCCCATTCCAGAGACAGAGCTTGAGCGAGCTCAGGAGTGGCGTACGAAGCTGATTGATTCCATCGCGCTGCTGGATGATGAGGCGTTCGCGATCTTCGACGAAACAGGCGATCTTCCCGTCGAGCAGGTGATCCGCGTGCTTCGAAAGGGTGTCGTCTCCTGCCAGTTGCAGCCCGTGCTGTGCGGGGCTTCAAAGGATTACGTGGGGGTGCAGCCGATTCTCGACGGCGTGGTGCGGTATCTGCCGAGTCCGGAGGATGTGCCTCCTGTTGTGGGTA
>NZ_DASWWZ010000622.1:0-5405 GCF_036405755.1 Schlesneria sp. | reverse complement strand
ACGGTTGACCGGGACGCATCTCGATCGGTCCGGCATCCCCGATCTTTGCATCAGGACGTAAATAGATATCGTCACACCCCAACGCGATGATTGCCGCGCCACTGATCGCTTCTCGCGGGACGTAGGCAATCGTCCGAACCTTGTTAGATTCCAGATCCGCAATAGCGTTTGCCAAGGTGATACTGGCAACGAGCAACCCGCCAGGCGAGTCGATCTCGAACACGATCACCTGTGCGCCGTCGGCGACCGCACTACTGATCTGCCTGATCAGGAAACTTTCCTGAAGTCGATCGATAATTCCATCCACCTTGATCAGACGGGCTTTGCGATTCTCCTTCTCGAATGCGGTCTCGCGAAGCGAGTCTCGCTGGAGGCCATAGAGTGTCGCCACCGATGTCCGATTCTCGGCGGTTTGAGAGACAAGAATATCCAGTGACCTCGCCGTGCTACCCCGAAACAACCCAACCGAGCCGGGATCCTTGACGATTTCCACATTTTCGATCGTAACGTTCGTTCGACGAAGCGTTTCCAACTCGTCCTTCGTCACGACACGGGTCTCCAGTTCATCCGTGCCCGCAGCCATAGAACGAACTCTGACGCGCCACAGTTGCTCCTGCGGATCCATCATCCCCCTCACAATCGCCGCATTGATTTTGCTGTTGTGGCGTTTCTGAGCCATCGCGAGAATCGCTTGCTGCTCTTCTGCCTCGAGGGGTTTGCCTCGACCAATGTCACCCAGTTCCGCATCCGGATGCATGACAATTTGCTTACAGGCCAGGGCGAGCAAGACATTGGGACCCGTGACGGTCGCAGGAATCCAGGCCACAGTCGTGACGTTCGCCACCTGGGATGAAGTCAGGAACTTGGACAGCCCCTGAATATGATGAAACTGGCTGGTCCCGGGTTCGATCTGGAGCACCAGCACGGCAGGGCGATCTTCTTGTGTGGCTTGCTGCTGAAGACGTAGGGCGGCGGAAGAAATCCGGCTGTATACAATATCGTCAACAGGGCTTGTCACCGTCACGAACTGCCCGAGAGGAACTCGTGTTCTCGCTACGGGTTCCTCCTGTCCGTCGGCACCCCGGACGTCAGCGAACAGGATGATTGAGAACAGGCTGGCCAATACGATATCGCGTACTGTGTCAGGCTTTGATTGGCACTTCATACTTCCATTCCCCAACGCGAAAACCGCCTGGACATTGCATGCACGGGAATCGATCTCGAGAATTATAACGGGATTGGGGCCTCAGAGGAGAAGCCCGTTCCTTTTTATTCTGCGATCTCTACCGTAGTGATGAACGGACAACTGCCTGAACCGGTTCATGCCGACAACGATGCCGCACGGACGAAATCTGTTGTAACTTACGACACACTATTCCATCGGAAAGTTCTTGAACGATGACGCAAAAACCAACTTTGCGCAGTGCTCAACAAGGAAGAACGCTCGCCGTCGTCGGAGACGTCTATCGTTTTCTCGCGACCGGGGAGGAAACTCATCAACAGTACTCTCAGTTTGAGGCGACCGTCCCCCCCGGAGGAGGACCTCCACCCCATACCCACAGCCGGGAAGTAGAAGGTTTTTACATCCTCGAAGGAGAAATCACATTCACCATCGGTGACAGCAAGTTCGTTGCGACCGCAGGAATGTTCGCCAACATGCCTGTCGGTGTCGCACACGCTTTCAAGAACGAGAGCGATCGCCCCGCAAAAATGCTCGTGACGGTCGCACCTGCCGGTTTGGAGAAGATGTTTTTTGAATTCGGCGTACCGCTAGCCGAAGGCGCCGTCACCGCGCCCCCTCCGACAATCGAAGAAATCCAGAAACTGCTTCAGATTGCCCCCAACTACGGCATCGAGATCCAGCTTCCGCCAGGATAATGACGCCACCCCGGTTTGTTTAACCGGCCACCCGTTGTCAGTCGGAATTCGCTCCTCCCATAGTAGCCTGCGGTTTCAAATCCGCCGCGAGCAAGACTCATATGGTGAACAGCATCGGATTTCCCGCGCTACGATGAAGCAGCCAGCGGCGCCCCATTCTTGAACGCCGGTTTACTTGCATATACATTGAGCGAGCAATCCAGGAACTCCCTGAGACCCATGAATGGCCAAGTCTGCGACCAGCATTGAAACAATCGCCACCTCCTGCGTTGCCGGGCGGTTGCGATTGCTCAACCGTGTGGTAACGAATACCTACGACGACGCCATGCGCCCACTCGGCCTTAAACTGACGCAGTTTATTATTCTGGCCGTAACCGCGAGGCTGGGAGTAGCGCGTCCCTCTGATGTCTGCAAATCCCTGGAACTGGATGCTTCAACTCTCAGTCGTACAGTCGAACGAATGGTGGCCAAAGGGTGGCTGGAAATTATGCCTGACGAGGACGGGCGATCGCATCCCTTCCGCCTGACGGAAGCAGGAAAGCGACTCATGCAGCAAGCAATCCCCGCCTGGGAACAAGCTCAGACCCAGGCGAAGACCATTCTCGGTGACGAGGGACTGAAACTACTGGACGGCGCGATCCACCGAATCAAATCTCTGAACTCCCCACGATAGTCACGACGCTGCACGACAGACTATTTTTTGAGTTCATCAAAGCAGAGTTCGTCCGCGGGGCGAATATCTGCTTTTAAGATCTTCTGCATCTGGTCCAGCGCGTAGTCGCACTCCTCGGGCGTATTCGAGGCGACACAATCTTGCGGGACGACGAGCTTGAAGTCACGCATGTAGGCATCATTCGCGGTGAATAAGACACAGATATTGGTCGCGATTCCTGTCAAAATCAGCGTCTTCACTTCGAGATACTCAAGCAACGTATCGAGCGTCGTTGAGAAGAACCCCGAGTGCTTTGGTTTCAACACGAAGTAATCGTCTTCCTCGGGACGCAGGGACTGCACGATTGGTTTTCCCCGGACGCCGTCACGCAGGCAGTGTTCCACTTGGGCGAGAAGATCAGAGCGCCAGCGGCCAAAATTGTCGTTGACGTAGATGATGGGGACGTCATTCTCCCTGGCTCGCCGTTTGAGCCCCGCAATCTGCTGAGCCATGGACATGGCGCGCGGCAGCATCGATTCCGCCTCGGGAAAATCCAGATCATTGATGACATCGATCAGCAGCAACGCTACAGCCGACTTATCTGGAGCACTTCCATGCAGGTCTCGATTCCGCCGTGTCATGATCCGTCCTTACTCCGAGTTACCAGCACTCCCATCCGAGGGCTGGCACGCCCTGCGCATTGTTCGATTGATCACTCAGTTGCTCGCCACATCGCTCCGCAGTTTTGTCCGACTCGGTCAGGGAGAAATCGATTTCGGCAACGAAGCCAGGATATTCTCAACCGCCTGTGGCTCGGGCGGTTTGACGAGATGGTAGTCAAACCCGGCTTCTGCAGTCCGACGCCGGTCTTCCAGTTGCCCCCAACCGGTCAAGGCCGTCAACACCGTCCCTTTCATCTCAGGGTTCTTACGGATCCGACGCGCCACTTCGTACCCGTCCATCCCCGGCATGCCGATATCGAGAAAAATCACAGCGGGGTGAAAGGTCTCGGCCAATTTTAGAGCGGAAAGTCCATCATGGGCGACCTGTACTTCGTGGCCGTGCAGGCGTAACAGCATGGTCAGACTGAGAGCTGCGTCCTGATTATCATCGACGACCAGCACACGATGACACACATGAGGAACCTCTGCTCCGTCCGCCGTGTGATTCGAGTCGTCACCATTTTGCTGCTGGCGATTCATCAGCAACAGTCGGACAGTGAATTCACTCCCCTGGCCCAACCCCTCACTGGTCACAGACACACTTCCCCCGTGCATCTCGACCAGATTCTTAACCAGCGTGAGTCCGATACCGAGCCCCCCCTGGGCCTTTGTTGTTGCGTGGTCCGCCTGAACGAACAGTTCAAAGACTCGCGGCAGCATTTCGGGGGCGATTCCGATACCAGTGTCTTTCACACTGAGCACTGCCAGGTCCCCCTCGCGTCGGATGGTTAGATGGATGTGACCTCCTGCATCGGTATACTTGGCAGAGTTGGTCAACAGGTTTCCGACAACCTGGGTGAGCCGCACGGGATCGCCGTCGATGACCAGCGATTCCTCCGGCAGACTGATCTCCAGACGATGCCCCTGGGAATCGATGAGTGGACGGGCCGTTTCGACGGCGCGAGCCACAATCGACGCGAGTTCCACCGCTTCCTTACGCAGCTCAATCTTTCCACGCATCACACGGGAAAGATCAAGGAGATCATCCACTAACCGCACTAAATGATGAACCTGACGCTCCATCATCTCACGTGACTGTCTGGCGGTTGCCTCGTCCACCTGCGGCATTTTCAGGATCTGAAGCGAATTGCGGATGGGGGCCAGAGGATTCCGAAGTTCATGGGCGAGAGTGGCCAGGAACTCGTCCTTCCGTCTGTCCGCATCAATCAACTCGCGATACATCCGCGTATTTTCGATTGCGATTGACGCCCGGTCAGCAAGGTCCTGGGCAGTGACAAGATCGACTTCGGTGTAACGCTTCCCCGACTCGGCCCCGATGAAGGTGACCACTCCAATGATTCTGCCGCGGACCTTCAAGGGGACTCCCAGGTAGGATTTCAGCCCCAATTCCCGCAGGACATGAAACGCTTCATCATCTTTCACGGATTGCCGGAGAAGTTCTTCGCTGATCTCGGGAACAACCTCGGCCCGCCCCGTTCGAATGACGTTCCACGCCCCCCGCGTCGAGATCTGATCACCGGAGAAACGTCGGTGGACCTCATGAGCCAAAGCAACCCGAACGGGATCGACATGAGCAACGGCGACGCGTCTGAGGACACCGTCCGCCTCGACGAGATCGACCGTGGCCCAGTCCGCAAAGTGGGGAACGGCCAGTGAAGCCACTTTCTGCAAAGTGCTGTCAAAATCTTCGAGAACAGCCAGCGAAGCACTCGCTTCTGCGAGGAAGCGAGCGGTTTTCTCACTCTCACGGACGGCAGCTTCCGCGCGACGTCGCTCAATAGCGACGCTGGCCGTACTGGTCAGAACGTCGACCAGTTGACGTTCCCCCTCAGTGGGCTGACGCCTGTTCGGAAAGTAAACGGCGAACGTCCCCAGGACCTTTCCCTCGGAGGAATGAATGGGAGTAATCCAGCCCGCAGTCAACCCGTGCGCGAGTGCCAGTTCCCGGTTCTCAACTGTCACGTTCTCATTCGCAAGATCAGCAACGATTGTCGCCTCGCCTCGAAAAGCCGCCAACCCGCACGCTCCTGCATCGGGGCCGATCACGATGCCGTCCATCGCGCGGAAATAGTCAGCAGGAACGCGGCGACCTGCCGTTGCACGAAGTCGCTTGCCGTCGGAACTCGCTAATTGCACCATCGCCACGAGATTATCCTCGGCATTCCCCTCCATCACTTCGCACAACGCATCGA
>NZ_DASWWZ010000621.1:0-10258 GCF_036405755.1 Schlesneria sp. | reverse complement strand
GAACACGAACTGAAGCTTGCCAAGGTGCAGGAAGAAGTCCGTGAGATCCTGGCGGAAGCCCGCCGGGATGCCGAGCACACCAAGCAAGAGATTCTGGCAACGGCCCAGAAGGAAGCAGACGCTTCGCGGCAGCGGGCGATTGCTGACATCGAGCGATCACGCGATCAGGCGTTGACGGAATTGTTTGACTTCGTGTCAACCAACGTCGTCAACGCAACCGAGAATGTGATTGGTCGGAGCCTTTCTGGCGATGACCATGATCGTCTCGTGAAAGAAGCACTGTCACAAATTAATGTTCGGCGGAACTAGGGAGTCGGCTGACGTGGATTCGCAAGATCTCCGCACTCAAATCTCCTCCGTGTTAGAAGACCCACGTGCCCAGTCGGTGGCAAAGGTCTACTCACACGCCTATCTCGAATCTGCCGAGAAAGCAGGCGGGATTCCTGCGGCACTGGAAGAACTCGGGTCGTTCGTCACAGACGTACTGCAACAGAACCCCGAGTTTGACCAAATGCTGCGGGCGCAGGGGTTGAGCGTCGAAGCGAAGCTGCAACTGCTTGAAAAAGTTGTGGTTCCGCGATCGACCCCACTATTCGCAGATTTTATTCGCGTTGTCGCAAATCACGATCGACTGAGTCTCGTCCCGCTGATTCATGATGCTGCCGTCCGCGAGGCCGAGCAACGCCTGAATCAGCAGCGAGTGCAGATCACGAGTGCCGCAGAGCTCTCTACCGAGACGCTCGATGCCATTCGCAGTTCGTTGGCGACAGCATTGTCAAAACAGCCGATTCTGGAAACGCGGGTCGACCCATCTCTCCTCGGCGGGATGACGATTCGTGTTGGCGATACCGTCTATGACGGTTCCTTGAAAACTCAAGTAAAACAACTTCGCGTTCGTTTGCGCGAGAGGTGTCTGAATGAAATTCAACGCGGGCGAGATCGCTTCAGTCATCAAGACGGAAATTGAAGGCTTTCGCGGACAAATACAAACCAGTGAAGTCGGCCACGTCGTCGAGGTCGGTGACGGCATCGCGCGGGTCTATGGCTTATCGACAGCCATGGCTGGCGAAATGGTGGAGTTCACCAAGAGCGGCGTTCGCGGCCAGGTGTTCAACCTGGAAGAGAACTCCGTCGGTGTGATCATCCTCGGTGACTACCTGAAGATCACTGAAGGTGAAGAAGTCCGTACGACTGGCGCACTTCTGTCGGTTCCTGTCGGGGAAAGCCTGATTGGTCGCGTAATCGATCCATTGGGTAATCCGCTCGACGGCAAGGGTCCTGTGCTGACCACCGAAACCCGTCCGCTGGAAACAACGGCACCAGGCGTCGCCGGACGTCAGCCGGTCAAGCAGCCGCTGCAGACCGGGATCAAGGCTGTTGACGCCATGACCCCTGTCGGTCGTGGTCAGCGAGAATTGATCATTGGTGACCGAAAGACGGGCAAGACAGCCGTCGCCATCGACGCGATCATTAACCAGAAGGGCGGCGACGTCATCTGTGTTTATGTGTCGTGCGGTCAGCGAGCCAGCTCGACAGCCGGTGTGGTGGAAGCTCTGACCAAGGCCGGAGCGATGGACTACACCATCGTCGTGAGTGCCTCGGCCAGCGATCCTGCTCCGCTGCAGTACATCGCTCCTTACGCCGGTGCTTCGATCGCTGAATTTTTCATGTATCAGGGTAAGCACACCCTGGTCGTGTACGATGACTTGACTCGACAGGCGACTGCCTATCGTCAGTTGTCGTTGCTGATGCGACGCCCACCAGGTCGTGAAGCGTACCCCGGGGACGTGTTCTACTGTCACAGCCGTCTGCTGGAACGTGCCGCCAAGTTGAGCGACGAGCTCGGTGGTGGATCGATGACGGCCCTGCCGATCATCGAAACCCTCGAAGGGGAAGTTTCGGCATATATCCCGACGAACGTGATTTCGATCACCGACGGTCAGATCTACCTCGAGCCGGATCTGTTCTTCAAGGGTGTTCGGCCCGCCATCAACGTCGGTATCTCTGTCTCCCGCGTCGGTGGTAACGCACAGACGAAGGGGATGAAGAAGGTTGCCGGTAGTCTGCGACTGGACCTGGCAGCGTTCCGTGAGCTGGAAGCATTCGCTCAGCTCGGTACAGAACTCGATAAGGCGACACAGCAGCAGCTTGACCGCGGTTACCGCATGGTCGAACTGTTGAAACAGCCTCAGTTCCAGCCGTTGAACGCAGCAGATCAGGTCATGAGTATCTATGCTGGTTCGAAGGGTTACTTCGACAAGGTACCGGTACCACGCGTTCAGGAAGCAGAAAGCAACCTGCTTCAGTTTATGCGAGAAGAGAAGAGCGAAGTCCGTGACGCCCTCATCAAGGGTGGGGCACTGGATGACGCCACCGAAGGTGCCCTGAAGAAGGCACTGGAAGAATGGCGTGACCGCTGGCAGGCGACCCAGGCAAAAGCGTAATTCCGAAAGCCTTCTGTTTCGGCAGGAGAACAGGAACAACCGGGAACATTTGACAGATGTCCCGGTTGCGACACCGTCCCCAATTTGAAACTGACTGCAGTACAAGAGAACCATGGCAAAAGCACGTGCGATCATCAAGCGGTTAAAAGCCGTTCGCAACGTCCGCAAGATCACGCGGACGATGGAACTGGTTGCGACCGCACGCTTCAAAAAGGCAATGGATCGAGCGACACAAGCCGCTGCTTACACACGCAAGATTTCTGAAATTGTGGCGGATCTTTCGAGCACACTTCAGGAAGGCGCGTCAGGATTCACTCATCCACTGCTGCAACAACGGGATACCGAACGAAAAAGTATCCTTTTGGTCATCACATCCAATCGCGGGTTGTGTGGCGGTTACAATGGGGGGGTGTTGCGGCACGCTCAGGCACGCATCCGCCAGGCCAAAGCGGATCAGATTCCGCTGGACATTGAAGTGTCCGGTAAGAGAGGGATCGGCTTCTTCAAGTTCCAGAAGATTTCGACGGCGCTCAGCTACACGCATTTCGAAGATAAGCCGACATTCGATGAAGTCGACGTGCTGGCAAAGCGGTACGTGGACCTGTTCATCCGGGGCGAGATTGACCGGTTGGACGTGGCTTACACCCGGTTTGAAACCATGTCCCGGCAGAAGGCCGTGATTGAGACCTTGCTGCCGATCGGAAAGCTGGAAGGGGCGGCCGCGGCACCCTCTGGCAAACCAAGCATCGAGTACGAATTTCTGCCATCACCCAAAGAAATTCTGGAAGAGATTGTCCCGGCGTCATTCAAGGCGCGGCTGTTCAAGTGCTTCCTGGATGCCGCTGTGAGTGAGCAGATCGCACGTATGGTGGCGATGAAGAGTGCTACCGACAACGCGGATGAGATGATCCGCACAATCCGTGCTCAGTATAACCGGGCACGTCAATCGCAGATTACATCGGAACTCAGTGAAATCATCGGTGGTGCCGCTGCGTTGGAATAACGCGGTGCCCCCGACCACGAGTTGTTCGCCAGTTAACCCGTTAGTTCGTTCAGAGTGGCAAAACAGACCATTCGAGAATAGAGACCACAGATATGACGACCGGCACCAATATTGGCCATGTCACACAGATCATCGGATCAACATTTGACGCGGAATTTTCGGAAGCGAGCCTGCCCGGAATTTATAACGCCGTCAAGATTGAGACCGAAGTGAAGGGGCTCAAGCTCAAGGTGACTGGGGAAGTCCAGCAGCACCTGGGTGGCGGTCGAGTCCGGTGTGTGGCACTCGGTTCCACCGACGGTATGGTTCGTGGAATGGAAGTTGTGGATACCGGGGCGCCCGTGAGTGTTCCCGTCGGTAAAGCGACTCTGGGCCGTGTCTTTAACGTGCTCGGCGATCCCATCGACGGCCGTGGTGAAGTTCCCTGTGAAGAACGATGGGCCATTCACCGTGATCCTCCGGCTCTGTCGGACCTCAGCTCCAAGACCGAACTGTTCGAAACCGGTATTAAGGTGATCGACCTGCTGGTTCCATTCGTCCGCGGTGGTAAAGCCGGTCTGTTCGGTGGAGCTGGTCTCGGTAAGACCGTTATTCTGACTGAGTTGATTGCTCGTATCGCCTCGGCTCACGGGGGTTACTCGGTGTTCGCAGGGGTCGGGGAACGAACCCGTGAAGGTAACGACCTCTGGCTGGAAATGCAGGAAGCCGAGATCGGCAGTACTGGCCGTCACGTGATTGATCAGACCGCGATGGTGTTCGGTCAGATGAACGAACCGCCCGGTGCCCGTCTTCGCGTGGCTTTGACCGCTCTGACAATGGCCGAGTGGTTCCGAGATGCAACCGGTGCTGACACCCTGTTGTTCGTCGATAACATTTTCCGATTCTCGCAAGCCGGATCGGAAGTGTCCGCTCTGCTTGGTCGTATGCCGAGTGCCGTGGGTTACCAGCCAACACTGGGTACCGAACTGGGAGCTCTGCAAGAGCGAATCACCTCAACCAATCGTGGTGCGATCACCTCGGTGCAGGCCGTTTACGTTCCTGCAGACGATCCGACCGACCCTGCTCCTGCGACCGCGTTCGCTCACCTGGATGCATTCTTGTATCTCGAACGACGAATCGCTGAAAAAGGGTTGTATCCCGCTATCGATCCGCTGTCTTCGTCGTCACGAATCCTCGACCCGCTGGTCGTGGGTGAACGGCACTACAAGATTGCTCGCCGTGTGCAGCAGATTCTGCAGCGATACCGCGAACTTCAGGACATCATCGCAATTCTCGGTATCGATGAATTGAGCGAAGAAGACAAACTGGTTGTGCACCGAGCACGTCGTATCGAACGATTCCTCTCGCAGCCGTTCCTCGTTGCTGAGCCATTCACCGGCAAGAAGGGTAAGATTACCCCACGCGACGAAACGATCGAGAGTTTCGAAGAGCTTTGCGACGGCAAGTGGGACCATCTGCCGGAAGCCGCCTTCACTTATGTCGGTGGTATCTCTGAAGCTGCCGAGCAGGCTGAACGTATGGCCAAGGCTTAATCAGCCGCGGCGATTTCAGGCTGGATGAGTTTGTTGAATTGGATTAACGATCTGGTGCAGGGTTGCATCAGATGGCGAGTGGTATAATGCCAGCGGGTGCCGCTTCAGGTCCCCGCTGACGTGAACTGCATGAAGTGATTCGGGACAAGACGCCGGGATTGTCCCATTGGCTGTGGTTAAGTGAGGTCAAAATGGCTGGTGGCGACAAATTGCGACTGATCGTCGTGACTCCCGAGCGAACTTTGCTCGATGAGCCTGTCGCTTCGCTCCGTTTTCCGTTGTACGACGGTGATATCGGCATCCTGCCGGGGCGAATTCCACTGATCGGACGACTCGGAACTGGGGCGCTCCGCGTGCGAACCACGGCAGGCGAAACTGTCTACTTCATTGACGGTGGATTCGTTCAGGTACAGGGACCGGTCATCACGCTGCTGACGAATCGAGCGGTCCCGGCTCAGGACCTGTCGACTGCAGAAGCGGAGAAGCAACTCGCGGAAGCGATTGCCCGTCCCGCCAAGACAGATGAAGAAGTGGCTGTGAAGTTCGCAGACCAGCAGCGGGCACGAAAGATTCTCGCAATCACCAATCCTGCCAACTCCTGAGTTGGCGAAACAGATTTTCAGAACCCTGTCAGGCCTCACGATGGTCTGATGGGGTTCTTTCGTTTCACGTCTGGAAGATTGGGCGTAGCAGAAACTCACTCATGGGCGGAAGCTCTCGAGGCGGTGTCGGGCCTGGGTGAAAACCGCATCGAGCATCGGTTCTGTGAGTCGTCCCGTGAATGTGTTGCGGGGACTGGGATGGAAGCATCCAATGATCCAGCCCCGGTCGTCGAGCATCGGGACTTCCTTGCCGTGACCGAATTTCGGTCGTGGACCCTTGGGGGGCAGCCAGCGTTGGGTGATCGCCTGAGCGATCACGTTGGTCCACGCGGTCTGACCGAGGGCGACGATGACTTGAACGGGTAACAGAGTCAGCGTCCGTGCGATCCACTCCGAACAATTGGCGATCTCATCCTTCGTTGGCTTGTTGTCGGGTGGAGCACAGTGGCACGGATTGGTGATTGCACAGTCAATCAGCTTCAGTCCGTCATTTCGATGTGTGGCGGTCGCCTGATTTGCAAACCCGGCTTTGTGAAGAGCGCGGTACAGCCAGTCGCCACTGCGGTCTCCTGTGAAGACGCGGCCGGTTCGATTGCCACCGTGTGCGGCAGGCGCTAACCCCACGATGACGAGTCGGGCGGATGGATCGCCGAAGTTGGGCACTGGCAGCCCCCAGTATTCCCAATCGCGGTAGGCAGCCCGCTTCTGCTGAGCGACCTCCTGGCAATACGTCCGTAGCCGCGGGCAGCGTTCGCAGCCCACGATCTGGTTGTTGAGTTTGGCCCAGGCTAATTGCTGTTGTTTTGGCGTCAGGCGTCGTTCCATGTGATCAATGTCGGCAGAGGGTATGATGCGATGCGCCTGCCTGGCGCTGACACCAAGTATACGCGCCCAGGGATTGTCCAGGTGGTAAAGTTCGGATCGTCGTGCGGACCAGATTCCTCGAGGGAAGATTCATGATGACACGGATTCTGTGGTTGCTGCTGCTGGTATCTGGGATGGTCGGGAGTGGGGAGGCATGGGCCCAGGATCCGGCATCGCAGCTGAAGCCAACATATGCGGAGGTCACGTACGGTCCTTATCCCCGTAATGTCCTCGATTTCTGGCAGGCAGAGGGAGCAGGGCCCCGGCCCGTAATGGTTTACATTCACGGTGGGGGATGGACGGCGGGGGATAAGAAGCAGAATACGGACAAGTATCGTCCGTTTCTCGAGAAAGGAATCTCCTGTGCCGCCATCAATTACCGCCTGACCCCGGACAATCCATTGCCCGCCCCCGTACACGATGCTGCTCGCGCCATCCAGTTCCTGAGGTCGAAGGCCAGCGAGTGGAATATTGACGGCGACCATCTCGCCGTCACGGGGGGAAGCGCGGGGGCCTGTACGTCGATGTGGCTGCTGTTCCACGACGATCTGGCGGATCCCGACTCTAAGGTTGAAGTTCTGCGACAGTCGACGCGGGTTTGCGCCGCGGCGGCGTATGCCGGCCAGGTCTCAATCGATCCAAAGGTGGTGGAAGAGTGGCTGGGGCCGAACGTCCTCAAGCATCGCATGATCAATATGGCCGTCGGAGAACTGACGATCGAGGGCGCTCTGAAAAACTATGACAAATACCGCGATCTCTATGTGGAGTTTTCACCTTACAACCATGTCGACGCGAAAGATCCCCCGCTATTCCTGAGATATACCGAGGAGATGACACTTCCTTCCAGGGACGCTGGGCATGGTATTCATCACCCGGTCTTCGGGATCAAGCTCAAAGAGCGATCCGACGAAATCGGTCACGAATGTCATCTGGTCATTCCCGGCCATTCCCGCTCGGAAAAATATGAGTCAGAGACTGCGTTTCTGATCGCCAAATTGCTTGGCCAATGAGCGGACGATCCATCAGCAATTGACGGTCCGTGATAAATCACGCGCGGGGTCGGTCGCCACGAGGGGACGGCAACCGAGCTTGGCCAGAAATCTGGACCGAACAGCCGCACACACGGTTTTTTGCCGTGGACTAGATGTCATCCTGAATCGTCGTGGGGGACATCAGGTGCCAGTCGGTTTCCCGTTCCAGCATTCGGCCGGCCTGCAGCAATCGCACCTCTGCGAATGGGGGGGCGAGCAACTGGAGACCGATAGGAAGACCGGATTTTGTCAGACCGCACGGGAGCGAGATGCCCGGGATCCCTGCCAAGTTTGCACTGATGGTGTAGATGTCGGACAGATACATCGCCAGCGGGTCTTTGGTTTTTTCACCAATCTTGAAAGCGGGTGTCGGTGTGACCGGGCCGGCAATCACATCGACCTGCTGGAATGCGGCGTCAAAGTCATTGCGAATCAAGCGGCGCACCTGTAACGCCTTGGTGTAAAACTTGTCCGCGTAACCAGCGGACAGCGAGAACACGCCGAGCATGATCCGTCGTTTGACTTCGTCACCGAATCCCTCTCCGCGGCTGGCTTCGTACATCTCGGCCAGGCTCTGCGAGTCCCCTGCGGCACGATGGCCGTAGTGTACGCCGTCGTATCTGGCGAGGTTGCTGGAGGCCTCGGACGTCGCAACCAGGTAATAGGTCGCGATGGCATATTTGGAATGAGGGAGATGAATCTCTTTGAACTGTACACCTTGGGATTCGTAGACCTTAAGGGCCTGGCGGACAGAGGCTTCGATTTCTGGATCTAATCCCTCGGAAAAATATTCTGCGGGGATTCCGATCTTCAGCCCTGCGAGTGGCTGATCGAAGAGCTGGCTGTACGCGGGAACGGGCTGGTTCACACTGGTCGAATCGCGCGGGTCATGTCCCGAAACGGCCTCAAGCAGTGCAGCGGCCCCCTGAATGTCTGTCGCGAAGGGGCCGACCTGGTCGAGCGAGCTGGCGTAAGCAATCAGACCGTAGCGGGAGACCCGTCCGTAAGTCGGTTTAAGCCCCACAATGCCGCAGAGGGCTGCGGGCTGGCGAATGGAACCACCCGTATCGCTGCCAAGAGCCACGGGAGCCATTCTGGCCGCGACGGCCGCTGCAGATCCGCTGCTGGATCCCCCGGGAATTCGCTCGATATCCCATGGGTTCCGGGTTGCTCCCCAAGCAGAATTTTCTCCCGATGAACCCATGGCGAATTCATCCATATTGGTCTTGCCGATGAGTACCGCATCGGCCTGACGCAGCTTTGTAATCGCGCAGGCGTCGTAAGGAGGGACGAAGCCTTTGAGCATGCGGCTGGCGCAGGTCGTTGGCTGTCCCCTCGTGCAGAGTACGTCCTTGGTGGCGACGGGGATCCCGGCGAGGATGCCGAGCGGGTGGCCGGAGGCACGCTTGTGATCAATCTCTTTCGCCTGGCGAAGGGCTTCCTCTTCGTCAACATGCACAAACGCGTTCAGGGACGGATCCCGCTGCCGGATTGCTTTGAGAAACGATTCTGTCACTTCGACGGAAGTGAGTTCGCGCTTGTTCAATCGGTTGAGCAGTTCACTGAAAGACAATTTCGTCAACGACGAAGAAGCCACGGCGTGTTCCTCATGAGATGTGTCGAGACTGGTGCGGGCGACACCGCGCAGCTCGTCTCAATAACGAAAAAGCACGAACAAGACCAATGCCTTGCCGTGCTTTGAGTATCCCGAAAACCGAAGCCCGAATTACTTGCTGGCCTGCTCGGCTTTGATTTCTGCGACGCGTTCTTCAAGATTGTAGAAAGGGCTGAGCCGACGAACTTTGGTCGCCAGTACAGCCTTATCGGCCTGTGCGGTGGCCTTGATGTACTTGGCTACCAGCTTCTGAATTTTGACCTTACGGTGTCGTCGGCGAGCAATCTCGCGATCTCGTTCAATGCGAGGCATATTTCAGTGTCTTCTTGAAGCGGGATTGAAGAAAATGATTTCGTATCGTGTTCACCGCAGGCGATCTCGCCAGTCAGGTGAGAATACAGCCAACGATTGATGCAAGCGTAATCAACGCAACTTCTTGTGGCAGGTTTTGCAGCGAACACGCATGCCGACAAGCTTGTTGCACTTGGGGCAGCGTTTGGCCTTGCGAGCCAGCTTCAGTTTCGTTCGGGGACGATAAACCATGACAGAACCCTCGTCGTTCCCTGCCAGACGCAGAAGAACCAATTTGCATTACCGGTTTTCGTGACCACTGCTCGCGGATCAGTTCGCCATGCGAAGCCAAAATCGAGCCAAGTCCCGATACATTAATTATTTACTGTTATCGACCTAATGGGGGTGAGTCCGTAGTTAACAGGCGCAATCCCATTCGGGGTCGAGCAGTCTACTCGTTGTCGGTAGGCCATGCAAGCCAAGCCAGTGTTTGTTGCTGATTCTTCAGATCAAATTGAAAATTTGCTGTATCACACCGCGAAGGGGATTGCTAAAATTAGTGGCGTCCGTTCCGTGGATTCGCTGGGACGGCTTGTTTGAGTGGGTCTCAAGCAGGTCGTGAATCTCGTGACGGATACGCAGTGTTTTGGGTGTATTTGGTTCCAGGTGTTTTCAACAAACAATTGCTCAGTCCGCTGAGGAAGAAGGTTTGTTCGTTCGGCGTGTACCGAATAGGCCACGTCGAAGAAACAGTATCGACTGGATCAGGTTCAAAATCCGATAGAAATTCAAGATCGGGTGTGTAACCAGGTCACGTGTACTTCTGTGGCTCAAGAGGTCGCTGTTCGCGTCCCCTTTGTGCACCGGAAACCTGAA
>NZ_DASWWZ010000620.1:0-13795 GCF_036405755.1 Schlesneria sp. | reverse complement strand
CAACGAGAACCCCTATCCGCCATCACCGCGGGTTCTCGAAGCCATCAACGAAGCGGCACGCGGGCGATTGAATCTGTATCCGGACCCGCACGGGACCAGGTTCCGGAAGGCGGCGGCCGAGGTTCTGGACGTCGATCCCGACTGGATCCTGCCAGGAAATGGCAGCGACGAGGTCCTGACGATTCTGACTCGATCCTTCGCCGGGACGAATGATCAGATTGCCTTCCCGTACCCCAGCTACATCCTTTACGAAACGCTGGCCGACCTTCAGGGGGCTCGGCATGTGCGACTTCCACTCGAACCGGACTGGTCGTGGAATTTCGAAAAGGTCATGCCAATTGTCGAGCAGTGCAAGCTGGTCTTCATTCCGAATCCCAATTCGCCGTCAGGCAATCGCTGGACCTGGGATGATCTGGTGTCGCTCACTCCGCGGCAGGGTGTTCTGGTCCTGGACGAAGCCTATGGAGATTTCGCCGATCACCCACACCGGGGCGAACTGCTGAACAGCACCATCGGGACGCGACTGGTGATTACCCGCACGTTCAGCAAAAGCTACAGCCTGGCGGGGATTCGATTCGGGTTCGCGATGGCACACCCTTCCATCATTTCGGGTCTGCGAAAGATGAAGGACAGCTACAACTGCGACGCGATCTCGCTGGCCGCAGCCACGGCCGCCATCCAAGACCAGGAGTGGATGCAGTCCAACGTCGCCCGGATTCGTACGACGCGCGAGCGTCTTAACACGGCTCTTGCGTCTCTTGGGTTCCACGTCGTCCCCAGTCAGACCAACTTCGTCTGGGCAACGCATCCCTCGGGGGAACATAAGCGGCTGTACGAAGCCCTGAAGGCGAAGAAAATTCTGGTCCGCTACATGACGTTTCCTGACGTTTCCTGGGCCAATGCTCAAACGCTCGATGGGCTGCGGATCACGATCGGGACCGACGACGAGATCGAACTGCTGATTCGTGCTCTGACGGAAATCGTTTGATTCATTTTCGTATCTTCCGCTGACTTTTACAGACTTTCCGGACAATGACCCATGACGCGCATTGCGACCATTCAACGCAAAACGGCCGAGACCGACATTCAACTTTCGCTGAACCTGAATGGCAGCGGAAAAGCCAAGATTGAGTCGGGGGTCGGTTTCCTGGATCACATGCTGACGCTGTTTGCCAAGCACGGCCAGTTCGATCTGGAAGTCGCGGCCATCGGCGATCTGCATATCGACGACCATCATACGACGGAAGATGTCGGTATCTGCCTGGGCAAGGCCCTCGCGCAGGCGGCTGGTGATAAACATGGACTCACCCGCTATGGTTCGATGACGCTCCCCATGGAAGAGACGCTGGTCACATCCGCTCTCGACTTAAGCGGTCGCGTCAAGTTTATCTACAAGGTTGAGTTCCCGACGGAGAAGATTGGGCAGTTCGACACAGAACTCGTAGAAGAGTTCTGGCAGGCGGTGGCATCGAACGCCCTGATGAACCTCCATCTCGTTCTCCATCACGGGACCAATAGTCACCACATCGCCGAGGCAATTTTCAAAGCGACAGCCCGAGCCCTGCGCCAAGCCACCACAGTCGACCCTCGCCAGACCGGAGTTCCCTCGTCGAAGGGAACTCTGTAATCGTCTCGTGCAACGATGCTGTTCAAGGGGGGAACGCCCCAGGCAGGCTCCACTTGCGGGGTTACCGCAGTTGCTGAGGGGAACCCCGGGGCAACGGCATCGGATACGAATGTGAGTAAAAGAAAAAGGGCAGGGGGATTCCAGTGGATCGACCCTGCCCTTCGTTCATAGATTGGTGAGCCAAACTATTTGGATTTCGCTTCGGTCCAGCGTTTGACTCGCAGCGCGTTCGCGACTCGATAGGGATCGTCGGACGATGTTCGATCAAATGTGGCAATCGCATCGGCATACTGGCCCAGTTCGGCGTGACTTTGAGCCAGCAGCGTTCGTGCGGGGAAGAACCATTTTCCCTTGCGGTCATACTTCTTGATGTAGTCGGTCAGCAGCTCGACTGCCGTTGCGTACTCACCCAGTTCGTACTTGCAGAGTGCGGTCCAGTAGAAGGCATTTTCGGAAGCCATTTTGTTCACGACTTCGACGTCGGGCGGGTTCCGCTCGACTTCAAGATGCCGGATTCTCAGATAGCGAGCAGTCGCCTCAGCGAACTTACCGAGCAGGTGATCTGATCGATAACGCTGGAACTTCCGCTCAGGCGTGCCGATCGTGAACTTGCCATCTTCGTGAAAATCGACGGGAATGGGGACGCTGAACGGTACCGTTAGCCGGTTCCATTCCAGTTGCTTCTCCTCGGCAATTTTCTTCATTTCTTCAGCCTGCTGACGCGGATATGGCCAGAGCTTCAGACTGTCGACGGACCAGTTACCCGCCTTGGCGACTCGTTGCAGCAAGCCCGTCCGGCCAGCTTCATCGCTCAGCGGATCGTACAGAATGCATAAGTCGCTTGGGGGAAGAACCTGTTCCAGGTCATGCATCCGTCGGCACCAGAACTCCATGCCGGTCATCACATAAACCGTGGCATCGCGTAGTTCATCTGCGGTCAGTCTGTAAGGGTCTTTGATGGCCATCTGCTGAAGCCAGTCGGGATGTTCGAGGATTTCGGCCAAGGTCGCGACCGAATCACGGGCAGTGTCCTCTCCTCTTCCAATAGGAAGTCCCAGTTGAAGGTCGAAGAGATAGACCTTGCCGTCGAGAATGACACCCAGCAACCACTTGTCGCTCGTCGACCTGGTGTCGGAACTGGCTCGCAGCACGATGGTGTCGATTCGCATCTGACGGAAAATCTCGGCACAGACCCATGCCCGATCCTCGGCGGAGCCGAGCCCTAACTGCATCACAAGGTACGGCTGCATCTGCAGCTCGATGTCGTCATCCTTCCAGAGGGCAACGTTACGACAGACGAATTCGACGATCGCCACAACTTTTTGCAGTTCCGACTGGCCTCGGTCAGACAAGTATCCTGCCAGCACGCGATGGAACATGGCATCCCGTACGTGTTGTGCGTCGATGGCGTCAAATTTTGCCTGATTCAGCCGTTCTTCCTCTTCAGGCTGGACCCAGCCGGACGGAGTGGTCACGGGTACGGATTGTTCAGCAGCAGGCTCTTTTTCGGCTCGCTTGTACCGCCATGAATTGAGCAGACTGACTGGCTTATCGGTGGCGGCATTGATTCCGAAGTTTTCCGGCCGAAGCTGATGGACGGCACTGGTCAGAACGTCGTCAGAGGAGGCTGTCGAAGCACCATCCTTTTTGCCATTCCCCGAAGAATCGACTCCTGAAAAAGGAGCCTTCACGACGCGCGGCCCACAACCTGGAAGTAACAGTAGCAATAGAATCAGGCAGAGAGAGTTCAACGAACGCATGTCACCGGCTCGAAAGTGGGAAAACGATCACGACTCTGACATATACGCCGAGCCGATCAAAAGCGTTGAATGACAATCGGAAACCCATCGACGGGATTCCCGTTCAGGCACGCAACTGGCAGGGCAGCAACGGAACAGAGAGGGTAGCCGGGAGGGATAAACAACGCAAATCTGCGTCGCAGTCTTTACTTCTGTCGAATTGGACCTGATGGTGCTCCAACCCGTTTTCCCCGACGATCGTACCGAAGGGGTGAGACTCAAGTTGTGAAAAAGTCCGCCAGATTCGAAAAGCCAACGAATACCGTCAGCCTGAGGCCTCTTCCTAACAGCATCCGTATCGTGCGAAAAGAAGGTCGCAAAGTCTGTGACGGTCTTGGGGGCAGGGGTTGCCCATTCTCAGTCTGTCGGGGATATTCGATTTCTTTTACGACTTTGAGCCCCAAGGTGGCGATGAATGGCAACAGAGAGCTCCCTGCCGCGGAAAGGGAAAGCAGGACAGATCACGTTCGTGGTAGCCTGTCTGATCGCGCTAATCTGGTTCCGAAGTGTATACGTTTATAACGTGATCAATATTCCTCTTGGCTCTGACGAGTACTTTCAAATTCACTCCGCCAGCCAGTGCATCACTTTCAGTCGACTGTCACTGACCCGGATCGGCGATCAGGCCGATGGCCGACTGCGATCCTGGGGATCGGGGCGCGTTCGTCCGAATGTCGCAGGAGCAAGGACGTGGGCCCAACTTGACATTGGAGACGCAGAGTTTCAGGTCGAAAACCCGGGCAAGCCGTTCGGTACGGCCAGCTTCAACTGTTCTCTCCGCACGTCAGATGGAACCTACCGCGGAATCTTCTCGTCACGCGCGTTCCCTTATTGGGCTTTCGTGCTGCCGCTGATGCTGTTCGCGGGGTATTTCTTCTACAGAGAATACAGAAATTCAGCTCCGGCTCTGCCTCTACCGCGTCAGAAAAAGCAGCGTAAAAAAAAGTAGTGCCTGTGATCCGAGCACTCGCCCGGGAGTCACTTCGAATGATCGCCGTCACCCCCATCGATTGCCAATTTGAATCTGTCATATGCCTCGCGTGCTGCTCAAGACGTCGACGGCGATGATATTCTGATCACCGCCGTCGATCCCGCAGAAACTCGTCGTCTCTACTATCGCAAATTCGAGAGAAGTATTCGTCTCGATTTCCAATTAAAACTCGCCAATAATTTCTCCCGAAGCACGCGACGCCAGGCCCTGGTAGATCCTCAGATCGATACTGTTACTGATGAATCGAACGGAACCATCGCCCAGAACGAACTGTGCACCACCGACGTGATAGCTGGCGAATTCGTCAATGTGGATCAGATCACGATTCGGGGTGATATCGGTGTCCCCCAGGATTCGAACGATCGGATTCTCACCCCCACTCACAACTCCCGTCCACGTATAAAGCCATCCATCGCCCGGCCGGGAAAGCCGTTCGCCCACCATCAGCGTGTTGCTCAGACCATCCGTCACGTCGACAAACCGAACGACGCTGTTCAAATAGAATAGTCCGTCGCTGCGGCACGGAAGTCCCGGAGCCAGCCCGTTGCAGAAATCGATTTCATCTGACCCGAACACGCCCGAGTATGTTGCTCCAGCGATTTCCGTGAGCGGCGTTTGTGTTCCTGCTGAGGTTATCGTCCATGCTCGCGGTCCAATATCAGAGGGACAGCGGTAGACGGCGACCGAATTCGATCGGGGAGCAGCATTGCCTGGTGCGAGGATTGACTGATCGAAATTGATGGCATTGAAGAGTGGGGACTGATCGAGCTGCGGCAGCAGTCGCGCCGCCCAACTCCAGCCGTTCACTCCTTGGACATCAACCTGGTTTGAAGTGACGCCCACCCATCCCGGGGGAATTGCCTGAAAGTTGTCGTGGTAGTTGTGAAGTGCCAGCCCAATCTGGCGGAGCTGGCTTTTGCATTGAGTTCTTCGTGCGGCTTCTCTTGCCTGTTGAACTGCGGGTAGAAGCAGGGCGATCAGCGCTGCGATAATCGCGATCACCACGAGCAACTCAATCAACGTGAAGGCTTGCCTGGCAGATCGACGAATGAGACGAGACTTTTGCTTATTGAAAAACATGAGAAGGTATCCTTCATGAAAAACAGGTAGACGTTCGACGCATCCCTGGATCAAGCGAGATGGCGCTGTTATGCGGATGCACGCGGGTTTTGACTCGGTGAGTCCGTAGCGGTGCACTGGTTCGTAGAGCTGTCTATGTCCGTCCGTGCCGGAGTGCAGCCATGACCAACCGTGCAACGACCCAGCTACGGCGACCGAAAGTCGATCTGGATGTTCAATCGACTGGGTTGGCGATCTGGACCACGTCCCGAGAAACGGACGACCGCGTTAAGCGAGCAGCGATATTGCACTCCGGGGGGAGATGCACGCCTCTCACCGAGGAATAAACACCCCGCGGACGACGGGATTTGCGATTAGATCTGCCAGCGACAAAGCGCGATCGAGACAGATCGCGCGCAAGGATGCGGCAGTACGCAGTTGCATTCCGTGAACGGCGACGACAACGGTGTGGTAAGACCGAGCTGCAGGCGGGGATCACGGAGAACGAATTGAAGCGCCAGACCATCCAGTCCTGTATAGCGCATTGCGCTGATTGCACAATCACCGAAGAGGGAGTCATTCAATTCGCACGGTACCGATGGATCTTCCGTCCTGATCGGTCCCCGGTCGATATCGTCGTTGGGACGGACACCCAGCAAGACAATGTGCCAGGCATGTCCCTCGGAAAGACTCTGAATCGGCGTGCCGCGACACTCCCCATCCAGGTCCGGACAAAGGACTGGAAAGTGCAATGCGTGCAGTATCAGTATCCAACCGATGAAGTATCTCAACGTGACGTCTGCTCCTGCGCCGATCTTAGACCTTCGCCTGTTTCGGAGGCAAGGGTTGGTGTGGTTACCGATTTCGTCATGGAGACACGTTGCTGCGCCGATCCCTCCCGCAGCAGAAACGAAATGGCTGTCGAAGTTGCTCCTGTCTTGCAGTAATTGAGAAAACACCCCTGCGAGAGGTTCTGGCAGTCACGACTCGATTTCGCACAGTCGTCCGGGTGCGGTGACATTTTCGAGCAGCATCCCGATCGTGGCCCTCTGTTGCGGATCGGGATTTGGAACTACTACGTGATTGGGAATCTGAACACAGTCGTCCGGAGCGTAGAACTGGTCACTGGCAAAGAGCGTGTCGGCAAGGGCCGCCGCAACCGCTTCCTCCGCAGTTCTTCCTGCGTAGACAGTTCGATCATCGACCCGGTAGGCATGGAATTCTGTCACAGTGACGGCCTTTCTCGTGATTGGTAATGCATCTTTTTCAGAGTGCATAATCTCCTGCAAGTGGCACGCCACGAGTGCCAGGAGTTACCCTGCCATGCTGTCGAGCAGAACCATGGCGCCGAGTGGAAGGCATTTTAGACAAGACTCGAGTCCTCCTCCGCCGGTGCGAGTCGCAGACGCTCCACGCGAATCCGCTCGACTATCGGATCAAATTGAAAAGCGTTAAAACGGGACGCGCGCTCTGGACTAAGAACTGAGTCCAAGTCAGTAAACAGTCGACCTCGACTCATAACACTCTACAGGCGAATCAGCATGCCCTCCAAAGCACAACGGATCACAGGTTGGATTCTGACGGGACTGGTAGGACTGTTCGTAATTGGAGCCAGTGGAGTTCCGAAGTTCATCGATTTCCCCGGCAAGAACGAGATGATGGACAAGCTGGGAATTCCGTTGCCACTGCTTCCTGCGATTGGCACCCTCGAAATTGCGGTGACATTGATTTATCTCATCCCTCGCACGTCATTTCTCGGTGCGATTTTGTTAACCGGCTACCTGGGGGGAGCAGTGTTCACGCACGTTCGCGTTGGTGACGCCTGGTTCTTTCCGGTCATCATTGGCGTGCTGGCATGGCTTGGCCTGGCACTTCGTCAGCCGCTCATCTTTGGACTGGTCCAGCATGCGACCTGCGTTTCCTGCACGACGCCCAGGGACGGGGAATCTCCGCCGACCACCTGATCTGGCGGCTGCGACTTCATGATGACTTCCCCGACCGGGCTTGCGCCGCAGAGGCCGATGTCGCCATCAATGTGCTTCTGAAGAGGTTCCTCCAGAAGTACCAGACAAACTCGCAGTCATTTTGCAACCGGCAAAGCGAACATGGAACCATCGTTGGCCCTTCGGTAATTGTGGTCACTTGAGGCACACCATCCGCCTTGTAGAATTATCGAAACACGTCTTGATCACTCATCTGTAGAAAGAAATCACATGGGACTGTTCGGCAAGCTGCGCGGCGAGTTAATCGACATCGTCGAATGGATTGACGATAGCCGGAATACGCTTGTCTGGCGTTTCCCCCGCTACCAGAACGAAATCAAGCAGGGAGCACAGTTAATCGTTCGCCCCGGTCAACTCGCGATCTTTGTCCTGCATGGCAAAGTAGCCGACGTGTTCGAACCGGGTACACATACCCTCAATACTCAAAACCTGCCGATCCTCAGCACAATCGCCGGATGGAAGTACGGCTTCAATAGCCCGATCAAGTCTGAGGTCTATTTCGTGACGACGCGACAGATCACGGATCTGAAGTGGGGCACACCCAATCCGATCATGTTGCGTGACCCGGAATTCGGACCAATCCGCCTGCGTGCTTTCGGTGTCTATGCCCTCAAGGCCGTGGATCCCAAGGCGTTGCTGACAGAACTCATCGGCACCGATGGTATTGTCGAGACGGATGAAGTCTCTGAACTGATGCGGTCAATCATCGCGTCAGCCATGGCGGACATGCTGGCTGAAAAGCAGGTGGCGGCTCTGGATCTGGCATCGAAGTACAACGAGTTCTCTGAGCAACTGCGAGCCTATGTGCAGGAACGCATCGACGACGAGTACGGTCTGGCGATTCCTCAGTTAATTATCGTCAACATCTCACTTCCTGAGGCGGTAGAACGTGCTCTGGACACGCGGACGAGTATGGGTGTCCTGGGAGACATGACCCGGTTTCAGCAGTACTCGCTCGGTGAAGCCATGCGGGAATCGGCAAAGAACGGCGGCGGAGGCGAAGGTCTCGGACTGGGCATGGGGGTCGCCATGGCAGGTCGGATGATGAGTACTCCGGGCATCGGCATGCCCGCCGGCGCCGCAGCCAGTCCACCACCGCTTCCTGCCTGGCACGTGGCGGTCAATGGGCAGGCTCAAGGGCCGTTCCCATCCGAGCAGGTTCAACAAGGGATCGCCGCAGGCCGAATTACCGCGGAAACACTCCTGTGGGCTCCGCAACTCAGCGGATGGACAGCGGCCGCCCTCATCCCCGAATGGGCCGGGAGCTTCCAGAAAACTGCGACACCCCCTCCATTGCCGCCGCAGTAAAACTTGGAATTGAATCGCTTAGATCACTGGGGAATACGTGACGGGGGACGACGATCTGTCGTCCCCCGTCGTTTTGACGCATGCAATCTCGAGTTGATCTGATCTTGCCATCCGCGGATGGACGTGATTCTCGCGAGCCTACGACATGGTGCCGTGATCAGGGCCAGTAAGAGCCATTGCACGACGGGGGCACACATCTGCCCACGTCGTGCATCATGCTGATAACTTAGACGGAACCCGTTGCAGGGGCGGCAATCGTTTCAGTACTCGCCTTCGTCGGCTGGACGTCGAAGAAGCGTGAAACCCGTTCGGCGGAGGGAGGAGTTGTCATGAGACTGACGACAATCCCCGTTACCGCCGAGGCGAAAATACTCCAGACGATGGGATCAATTCCCCACACGTAATAGGGGCGGAACAGACCGGGAAGTCCGATCTTCGGATCAGGGCCGAGAATCGAGAGCGCCAGCTTGGCGAGGGAGTTATCTCCTGCAGCCGATGCCCAGTTTTGAATCCAGCCCGCTGAGAACAGACCGAAGTACAGCAGGAAGCCAACCAGCATTCCTGACAGCATTCCTGCGGCACTCGTTCTGCGCCAGTAGCAGGCCATGAGGATTGGGGCGAGGAACGAGGCACCTCCGCCTGATCCACTGACGATCACCAGAGCCTGCAGATATTTCGGAGGATCAATGTTGGCGATGATCGCGATGGCACCGACTGCCAGCATCGACAGATTGGTCGCTCGGCGGACCTGGGCTTCTGTCGCGATGGGGTTAATGAAGCGAACGTAAATGTCCTGCACCAACCCCGATGAAATCACCAGGATGAAGCAGCTTACGGACGCCATGATGGCACCAAAAGGTGCTGCCAGGATCAGGCCGCTCAGGAATGATCCCAGTGGCAACCCGTCTGTGACCAGCATCGACATTCGCGGAATCACTTCATCGGGTTTGTCGAGATTCGGCAGCATCGTTCGCGCTGCAATACAGGTCATTACGAGCGGGATGTAAATCAGACAGTTGTAGAAGCTGAGCAGTGCGATGGATTTTCTCATCACCTCGGTGCTTTCGGCCGCCATCACGCGGACCATACTGGCAGGTGAGACCATGCCAGCGAAGACCCAGATAAAGAACATGGAGAGGGCAAGACCCGGCGTCAGGAATTGACGTCCATCGGTACTGTGCCCCGGGCCAAAGGCGATCTCCGGCGAGGTGTTGACGATCGCCGTTTTGGTGGCCTGTTCCAGCCCTCCGGCCATCGGAACGGCGAGGCAGACTAGAATCATTACGCCGATCACCATCATCACGCTCTGGAAAAGGTCGGTCCAGACAGAAGCAAGGAACCCGCCGATCAGCGTGTATCCCACCACGGTTACGGTAAAGACCACCAGTCCGATGTAATACTTTTTGTCAATCGGCTTGGATGCAGGCTTTGCAACGGCTTGGCTTTCCACGGCGGCATCACCTTCAGCGCCCTCCGCCGTCGGTGGGGCCGCTTGTGTCGGAGCGGCAGCAGGTTCGTAATCTTCCGAAAGTGCCAGGACACCCGAACCGGGCCAGGCATGCTTCATGATGGTGGCACCCGCTTTGAACTGAGCGAACATGGTGAACGACATGAAGGTGATGATCATGATCGACGAGACCAGACCGATCCGTGCGTCACCGAAACGCTCTCTCAGTAAGTCCGGTACCGTGAACGAATCGGTCATGCGGCTGAGCTGAGCCAGTCGCTTACCGACGACAGCAAATCCCATCAGCGGAACGATCATATAACTGCCGATCCACAGCAGCACGATCCAGCCGTGGCTGTACGCCAGGGCGGGGAATCCCATGAAAGTTCCCCCGCTTTGGACGGTCGCCGTCAGGGCGAGGGCCCACGCCCCCAGGCCGCGGTTCCCCAGAAAGAATCCCGTCAGAAATTCTTTCTTCTCCATCGCCTTCTGTGCCAGGGTTCCCAGCCAGACCGAAGCGGCGATGAACAGTAGCAGCGCCAGCAGGACACTGTATCCGGGGTCAATGAGATCGGTTGCTGCAATCATTTGACAGTTGATTACCTAAACTTGTGAGGGGCGATATCCAGGACCATCCTCTTCGCTCAAAGTCACAGCACCGATGCTTATTCTGAAGGATCGGTCTGAAATTCTCGCGGCTGGCCGGACAGAAAGATGGAATACAAAACGAGAGCAGAGAGCCGCATTCGCAGGGCAGGACCTTCACCTGAAACGAGTCCGGTAAGGGATGCCCGAATGCGTTGCCGATGTGCTACCCGTTGCCGCTTTCGGGCAACGCGTCGTCAGTCATGAAGAGGAAGGCAAACAACGTCGAAATGATCGTGCAGACGCCCCATGGAAGCACAATGCCCCAGAACACCCAGTCCGGGAATCCCATGACGTATGTCAGAGTCTCGGGATCGCGGCTATACCCGTAAGTAAAACAGTATCCCAGTGAGAAGATGGTCGCGGCCAGCCAGATGGCAAAGGCCGCAATGGCTTCACGTCGGGCTGCTTTCAACAGTGGTAGTTCTTGGTGTTCAGACACGTGCAGATTGTTCCTTTAAAATCGCCGCCGGACCATCGACCACGGCGAGCGAAATGAGATTGTCATCGGGATATCGATCGAGCTTAGCATTTCAATTCGCCTCTTGCCGCGAGCCTTTGTACCCCTTCAGCGAGATTCAAAAGCGACTCATGCAAGGTTAGTGCCAATCCGTTTGATTGCCTCGCAGTATGCTGATCCCATTCGAAGCAGACCGTACTACAGATCCGTTCGTGTCGGAGGTCCTCCCCCGGAAGGGCGAGGCTTACCGATCCCCCACGCGAACCACCGTCTCTCGTGTTTCCCCTCCACTCATTCCATGCTGCAGTTCAAAACTCAAACTGTCGATGTCCTTGTCCACCGCTTCAATCTCAAACGCCGGATGGCCGACGTCACCCCCTTGTCGATTCGGAGTTCAGGCAAGGGCGATACAAGTCGGGCAGCCAGCCGTGTATGTACCGGGCATCGCGTTTCACCAAACCGTTGCCGGAAGTCGTACTCTGGATCGCCTTGTGAGCGACTTTATGGCGAACCCTGACCATCGGGCGTCACCGTCTCAATCTGAGTCCTGTTTCAGTCATTCGATTCGGACGTTTCAAGACATTTTGAGCACATCAGTTTGCAGAAACAGTACAGCGTACATGCCAGAATCAGCGACCAGGCACTCAGCATAAAAATCCAGGCCATCATCGTCATGTTGTGATTGTCCTCTCTTCCGCCGACCGTCGCTTCCAGGCGATCCAGACGAGAGCTCCGAATCCCGCAAAGGATGCCAGCATCATCAGACGATCTGCCGTCCGCGCAATTTTCAGATTCTTGTCGAACGTGAGTTCCTCAGGAGTCGCGTCTGGTTTCAGTTCGACGTCCCGATGGAGGAGTTTGCCCACCATACTGTCGCTGGCCCATTCGAATTTCTCTGGGGAAGACGTTCCGAGCGACTGCACATATTTGTCCCAGCCACAGCTCGGTTTAAACGTCGAAGCCAGCAGGATGACGATCAGCAGGGTGGGGGTGACATATTTCATCACCCAGAAGAAGAAGCGGGGGACTTTCAGATCCGCCCCTCGCATCATTTCCGCCCAGCCTTTTTCGACTCCGAATACCCACGAAAACAAGACGGCTTCGCCGACTGCCATCAGGACAAGGCAATACGTCCCACCCCAGAAATCGAACTCATCAAAAAAACTCTGCGAGTTGAAAATGGCAACCGGGATGGCCATAGGCAGCAGCATGCCTGCGAACGCCAGAGCACTTTTGGCACGACTGAGTCGGAACTCCTGCTGAAGGAATGCCATGATGGGTTGTCCCATGGCCAGCGAACTTGTGATTGCTGCGAAGAACAACAGACCGAACCACAAAAATCCCGCCGCAGGGGCCAGGGCGCCCCAATGGTTGAACAGTGTCGGAAACACGTTGAAGCCAAGTCCAAACCCGGATCCGCTGGCGACTTTTTGTTGAACTTCCGCGAGTCCCAGGTAGGCCACCGCAATCGGAATCAGAATGGATCCCCCCAGAATCACTTCACAGAATTCATTCGTCCAAGCGCCCGTCGCACCGTTCAACGTGACGTCGTCGTCTTTTCGGAGGTATGACGAGTAGCAATGCATCGTCCCCATGCCGATCGAAAGCGTGAAGAAAATCTGCCCTGCCGCGGCTAACCAGACGCTGGGGTTGGTCAACGAATCAAATTTGGGTTCCCACACATAGTTCAATCCGACCAGTGCGCTTTCGACTGCGTGCGGGTCGGATTCTGGGGTGATCATGAGTCCCCGAATTGCCAGCAGGGTCGCGAAGAGAATGAGAACGGGCATACCGATCTTCGATACGATCTCGATCCCTCTTGCGAGTCCGCGTGACAAGATCGCGATGTTGATGATGATACAGGCCGCGAAGAAGATCATCCCGACAGGGCTGATTGCCAGGATTGAATTGGGGGTATGCCCGGTCAGCCAGTCGAAATATTTTTCAGGGCTCGTCTCTTTGAACCCGTTCATCAGTGAATAGCCGGCGTAGGCCATGCACCAGGATTCAATGTAGAGATAAAAAGCGGCGATGATCAGGTTCGACCACAGCCCGAAGATTCCGAAGTACTTCCAGAATCGCCGCTTCCCCATGGAGTCGAAGATCCCGGGCGTCGAATGGTGACCAAACTGGCCACCATATCGACCCATAGTCCACTCGATCCACATCAGTGGTAGACCCAGCACCAGAAACGCAACCATGTAAGGGATCAGGAATGCGCCACCGCCATTCTTGACGGCCTGGGCGGGAAATCTGAGAAAGTTTCCCAGTCCAACGGCGTTTCCCGCCATGGCGAGAACCAATCCTATTCGAGATGCCCACTGCTCACGTTTCGGTTCACCGCTCATCAACGTCCTCAGTCCTGTACGACGGCTTCTTCTTTAACAACTTTTTGACTTGAACGGTGACGCCACCATTCCCAGACCGGCGGAGCCACTGAGAGAAGCACGATCGCC
>NZ_DASWWZ010000619.1:0-6950 GCF_036405755.1 Schlesneria sp. | reverse complement strand
GCGACGTCACGTTCACAAATCCGCTGCTGGCAGGAGTGTCACGCGATGGTCAGTTCACGAACCATCGTAAGGAGAACCCCTATGGGCCGCTTCCCAAAACGGAAGCTCACTACGAAGGGCTATACCGACACGAGCAGCGTGTAATCCTCAAATTTACCATCGGCACAAAAGAGACTTCAAAGGCCGGTTCCCAAGCACCGACAGTTCTGCTGGAGTCCCCCTGGCGCGAGTCGGCTGAAGGGATCAGTGCCCTCAGTCGAACCATCTCCATCGGTCCTTCCGACACTCCGATTTCGATCCTGGCGGCGGATGGCTCGGCACGGGTCCGACTGATCAAATCAAAAGAAAATGCAACTCTGACGCGGGGACCAGACGGAGCTCACGTGCTGACCGTTGCTCCGCATGCAGGCCAGGTCCTGGTGAAGCTACTGATCGGGTCTCCTGCTTCGGACGAAGTCGCCTTCGAGCGTCTGGCGGCGTCTTCGTCCGCAGCGGAAGACCTGGCAAAACTGATGACCCCCGGTCCCACGATCTGGGGCGAGCCCCTCGTCACGGTCGGTGAAGTCGCGAAGGACACGGCCCCCTACGTCATCGACACAATCACGGTCCCATTTGAGAACCGATTTAACGCATTGATGTTCTGCGGAGGTCACGACTTTCTGCCTGATGGCCGGGCTGTCGTCTGCACCCTGCATGGAGACGTCTGGCTGGTCGACGGAATCGACGACAAGCTGGAAAAAATCACTTGGCGTCGCTTTGCCACCGGCTTGTTCCAGCCGCTGGGCGTGAAGGTGATTCATCGGAAAAAAGGGACCGGGAAAAGTGCGAGTCCAAGTGAAATCTACGTCGTCGGTCGGGATCAGATAACGCGTCTTTACGACATCAACAATGATGGCGAGGCTGACTACTACGAGAACTTCAATAACGATGCGTATGTGTCTCTCAACGGCCACGAATACGTTGGGTGTCTCGAAACGGATCGTGCCGGGAACTTTTACTACGTCAAAGGGAACTGTAATTCGGCCATACCTCACGATGGATCGCTGCTGAGAGTCTCGGCGGACGGACAGAAGCTGGACGTTTATGCGACAGGGTTTCGCAACCCGAATGGCATGAGTATCGGCCCTCAGGATGAAATCACGGTCGCGCCGCAAGAAGGGGAGTGGACCCCCGCGTCCGCCGTCTTCGACGTCCATCAGGGGGGGTTCTATGGGGGGATGATGTCGCATCATCAGGCGACACCTCCCACCGACTTTGAACGTCCTTTCTGCTGGTTCCCACGGCTTGCAGACAACAGTTGCGGCAGTCAGGTCTGGGTCACCAGTGATCGCTGGGGACCTCTTTCGAATCAACTGCTCCATCTTTCCTATGGCCAGTGTGAATTGCGTCTCCTGCTACGTGAGAAACTGGTCCGAACCCCGGAAACGCAAGTCGTCACCGGCCCCGCAGGACCTTATGCCGGACCGCTGATGAACGGTGGATCGACCGAATTCAATCTGCAGTTCGCCTCGGGCGTTCATCGTGGAAAGTTTCATGAAAAAGATGGCCAGCTTTACCTCACCGGACTCAAAGGCTGGGTGAGTAGTGCGGTGAACGATGGCTGCTTTCAACGCGTTCGCTATACCGGTCAAGGCGTCGATCTTCTGGTCGGAATGAAGACCTACCGAAATGGGATTTCGCTCACGTTCTCGCGCGAGCTACTTCGCAGTGATGCAGAGGACATCGACAACTATGACCTTGAAGCCTGGAACTATCGCTGGTCTGCTGAATACGGTTCACCCGATCTGAAGCCTTCGGCACCAGGACAGATCGGACGTGACGTGGTGGAACCCAGGTCAGCGACATTGCTGCCCGATGGGCGAACCGTCTTCATCGAGATTCCCGACCTGAAGCCCGTCGATCAGATCGGAATCAGCTACCTGCTGCGGAGCACCGACAAAACAACGTTCGAGCAAACCGCCTACCTCACCTTGAACGGACTTCCCGGGGATGTCTTCCCTGAGGATCAACTCCATCGAACAACGCTCGATCCCGAGAAAGAAGCACTGCTCGCGCGACTGCAGCCCGGCGTGCTTCTGGCTGGTTCCTCTTTGCCACATCCCGTCATTCGGCGGCAACTGGCGTGGTCAGGGATCGCCCCCAGTTTGAATTCTGAGCCGGTCACCATCTCTGGTTACCTGAAAGTCCCCTTCACGGGGGACTTTCGATTCAGCGTGCGAGCGAGAGTCAGGGATGACGCGAGCAGTGACACTGAAGACACGGGCGCAGAGCTTGCCCACTCTCAGACAATTCTCGAAATCAATGGAGAGCAACAGCGAATTGGCCCTACCCCCATCACCTTTCGCCTGCGAAAAGGCCTGAACTCCATTGGAATCAGCCATGTCCCCACCATCACAAGTCCGCACTTCGGTCTGATGTGGGAGAGTGACCGTTTTCCCAAAGAGTTGATTCCAGCAACGCTGTTGTTTTATGACTCGGCACAGGATGCGGATCCCCGCGACACGACGGCCGACACGGGACGACTTCTCTACGAGAAACATCAGTGTGCTCGCTGCCACATTGAGAATGTCGAATCATCAGCATCATTCCCCACCGGACTGACCGTCGAACAGATTCGTCTGGCGCCACGTCTGGACGGCATTGGTTCGCGACTGCAACCAGGCTGGCTGAATGAATGGCTCCGCCATCCCGCTCACGTACGTCCTGACGCCACGATGCCGCGCCTGCTCGGCAAAACCGATGATCAAGCGGTCGCTGACCTGGTCGCTTATCTCGCTTCGCTCCCGGATTCGGAGCCCCCACCTGCAGGATCACAGGAGCCGGCCGATCTCGCGGACGCGATCGAGAAAGGGGCCGTCCTCTACGAACGACTCGGATGCATCGCCTGCCACACATTCACCCGGTCTGACGAGAACGCCGAATGGGATCGGGTTTCACTCCATTTCGTAAAGTCCAAGTTCAAGCCAGGACAGTTACAGCGATTCCTGACAGCACCTCATCAAAATCACACGACAAGCCGGATGCCCGATTTTCATCTGACGCCGGAGGAAGTCGTGGCACTGTCGGCCTATCTCGAACACTCCTCGACAGGCACGGTTCCCGCGTCGACAAATTCCCTTCAGGGGGACGTCAAGCGAGGTCACAAACGCTTCCTCGAGCTCCGTTGTCACCACTGTCACCAGACAAAAGAGACCGACCAGTTGGCACCACCTGACGTCCGTTCGATTCTCGCAGGGGCGGTCACAAAAGGCTGCCTGCAATCCGAAGCGACCGGTTCGCGTCGCGTCACCTACGGCCTGAACGACGACGATCGCTCGGCGCTGGGTCAGTACCTCAAGTCCGGGCACACGCCCGTCAAATCCACGCCTGAAGCCTCCGGACGGCTCCAGCAAATTCTGACATCACTCCGCTGCTCGGCCTGTCATTCACGAGATTCCGCATCCTCCCTGTGGCCCGAGATCATCGCCGAAGAAGGTTCAGGACAATCGCCCGAGGCGGTCCCGCATCTGACCTGGGTCGGTGAAAAGCTGCAGGGGCCGTGGATTGCCCAGTTCCTCGCAGGCAACATCAAGCAGAAGCCACGTCCCTGGCTCCGCGCCCGCATGCCCAGCTTCCCTGCCTACGCCAACCTGATCGCACACGAGTTGGCCTCCGAACACGGCGTCGCTTTCGAAGAGCCAGTACCGACCGAGCTGACATCGGCCAAAGTCGAACAGGGGCGGCTACTGACCCTGCGGGATGGTGGGCTGGATTGCCGCCAGTGTCATGCTGTCGGGAAGGATGTTCCACGTGGAGACAAAGCCACTCAGATCGCCCTGGGGATCAACTTTGCCTTTGCGAAGGACCGACTCCGGCCTGAATTCGCACTGCGTCAAATGCTCGATCCACCCCGTTACGACATGGGCTCTCGCATGCCCAGGTTTGCACCTGATCTGAAAACAACCGCAGCCACTCAGGTCGAAGGGGGGAACGCCCGTCGGCAGTTTGAGGCGATCAAGCAGTATTTGTGGTCGATCAGAACGGACGAATGATGGCAGGTCGTCGGTCATCGCCCGCGTTTCGATCCTGCCGCGGGCGTTCCATGGCAGAATGAGGTCCCTCTTTCGCAGGGGACTTCACCGAAGTAAGTTCCAAGCCCATCCAAAAATCAGAATGGCAAATCACCCTCTAAACCGGTCTTGATGCGTTCTGATTTTTTGGCTAGTGTCCGCGACATTCCAGTCATATTGAATCTCATCTTCGATTGTTCACCTCCAATACTCGTATTTCCCGCCGAAGTTGTGGCGTTTCCCTTTGGATATCGGTATGCGATCCGTGTTCGGCCCGCTGATGCTCGTACTTCTCTCGCTTACGGCGGGGGGATGTATGCTGCCTGCGCCGTTCGGTCGGGCAGAGAGTCTGGGTGACCGCCCCCTCGCGTCACCCTTCCTGAAGGGATCGCGCAAGGCCAAGTCAGAGTCGGATCTCAAGTCGCAGTCGGATATTTCCTTCCGCTCGCCAAAGACAGCGCGCGGTGCAAGTCGATCGTCCGAAGACCGTCCTGCTGATGCAGAGCATATCGAGACGGCGGAACATTCGTCCGGCGACCATCCAGGCGATTCCGCCGTCAGTACAACGGGTCACGCCTCCCTGGCTCACGATTCGTTCGATGCTGATGAGCCACAGTTCGACGCTGAATCAATTCCCTCAGATGATGTACGCCACAAACAAGTGGACGAGCATGTCTCGAAGGCGAATCAGCCGTTCTCTGACGAGTCGGATGCCGTTTCGGAAATCGGCAAGGTTCGTTTCGACTCGGTCGAAGAAGACGAAAAGGCCGACCAGGACGCTGTCGAGACGGGCCATCCAAAGAAGGGCGAGGCCGCCGCAGCCGAATTCACCGCAAGCGAAACGAACGACTGGGATGCCGAACCCGCGAAGCCAGAACAGGCCGCTGCAACCGCTGACACCCTCGCAAGCGACGTCGAACAGGTGGCCGCCTCAGAGTCCGGCGTCCCCAAGTGGGCTGATCGGCACCTCGGTCACGCCGCCGCGTCTCGACTCGCCAAGTCGAAGTCGGAAGGCTCCGACAAACCAGAAACGACGCGTCTTCCCTACGACATTGATCAGTCCGAGATCCCAAGTGGTCCCATCACCGTCGGCACTCTCCCCATGTTGCCCTGGCAAGACGACCTGGAAGCCTTGATCTCCCGGATTGAACAGGAACTTGCCTCGACCAAGTCAGACCTGGACGGGGACCGCATGAACGAGCACATCCGTAGACACGCCCACTTGCGACTGCTCTACCTGATGGCACAACGACAGGAACAGGCACTGACGGCCATTCCCAGTGTGGACAACGCACAGCAGGAATACTGGCAGCAACTTCTCTGGGCCATGTCGAACAGCCTGGATACGGCTCAGTTTCCCGACGAGGTCGAACGCGCCGCCAAAACAGTTCCGCCACTCAGCGGGGCTCTCAGACAGATGCGCGAACAAGCCGGCTTGTCGATCAAGAACATGACCTTCTGCCGGAAGATCTCGTACTTCGGAAACTATGAACGGTTTCCACGTAACGAGTTTACACCGGGACACGAGGTCCTGCTCTACGCGGAAGTCGAAAATTTTGTGAGTGCGATGACCGCGGACGGCGAATACCGCACTTCACTGAAGTCTCTGATCGAAATCAAGGACTCCGAGGGGCAGATCGTCTGGACGAAGGGCTTCCCTTCGACAGAAGATTTCTGCCGTAACCCACGCCGCGATTACTTCCACAACTACCAGTTCTACATCCCCGAGGGTCTGTCGACAGGCGCTTACACGCTGAAGCTGACCATTGTCGATGAACTGAGTAAGAAGCGGGCTACCAACTCGCTCAGCTTCGTCTTGAAATAAGTTGCATGCGGGTCTTGAAATAAACCGCATCGGGGTTGCGGGCCCGCGAGTCCAGCACAACCCCCTGCGAGCGGCCACCGTTTCTACTCAAGCAGACTTCGTTTCAAGACCTCTTGTGCCTGGGCGAAGTAAGGCTGCCAGACAATCTCGGGGCTGCCGTTCTTGAGGCAGTCCCGGACCTTCTGCAGTGTGTTCCGGGCCATGTGAGGACAGCGGTTGCACGCACACGTCTCGCCCGTGGAGGCCATGATTCCCGGCACGGGGATGTATTCATGCTGCGGAGCCAGCTTTTTCAACGGATGAATCATGTTGGCTTCGGTCGCGACGAGGAACGTCTTCGGTTCCGTCACGGACGCGACGTATTTACGCATCTTCTCGGTGCCGCCAATGACATCGGCGATCTCAAGAATATTCGCGGGGCATTCCGGGTGTGCCATGACCAGCGAACCGGGGTTGTTACGCTTGGCTCGCAGCAGGTCCTGAATGCTGAAAACCTCGTGCACCATGCAGGAGCCGGGCCACAGGATCATCGGGCGGCCCGTCACGGAACTCAGATAGCGTCCCAGATGCTGATCGGGAACGAACAGAATTTCTTTATCTGCGGGAACCCGGTCGATGATCTCTCGCGCGTTGCCGCTGGTCACGATCCAGTCGCACAACGCCTTCACAGCTGCTGTGGTGTTAATGTACGCGACTGTCTGGAAGTCGTGCCCCTTCGCACGGAGTTCGGCCTGATAAGCGGCCAGTCGGTCTGCCGGACAACTGTCAGCTAGCGAACAGCCGGCCTGCAGGTCGGGCATCAGAATCCGTTTTTCGGGATTGAGAATCTTGGCCGATTCACCCATGAAGTGAACGCCGCAGAACACGATTGTCGAGGTGGTCACCTTAGTCGCATCGCGAGCCAGCTTCAGACTGTCTCCCGTGAAATCGGCAATGTCCTGCAGATCACCGTCCACGTAGAAGTGAGCGAGGATGGTCGCATCCTGTTTCTTTTTCAGCTCGTCAATTTCGTCCATGAGCGCCAGCGGATCTTCATAGACTTCGACAGGAGCGGCCATGTCCAGGACGGGAAGGTC
>NZ_DASWWZ010000618.1:0-18859 GCF_036405755.1 Schlesneria sp. | reverse complement strand
CCGATCAATTCATCGGATTTATTGAGCTTCTCGAGAATCTCGGCCAGCAGTCGATAGGCGTCACGTCCCTTCGACGTCCGCTGCGCATCAAAGTACTTCTGGAGTTCCGCAAGAGCCTCTTCAGGCTTGTCTGAAAGCAGGAGAACTCGCGCCCGGTTGTATGCCAGATTACCGGCACCTTGCCGGGTCGTTCCGGCCAGTTCAAATGCTTCGAGCGCAGGTTTCAGGCGATCGCCGTCGAGCAGAATCTGCCCAATTCTCTCGTAGGTCGAAGTGGGATCAGCCAGCAGGCTCTTTTTGGCGCGGGAATCGAGACCGTACTTTTCCGGATCTTTGATGGCGTCAAACAGAATTTCGTAACAGTCCGCCGCCGATTCCTTCTGTCCGGTAACGGCATACAACAGGCCAAGGCTCTTGTTGAGTCCAACATATTCCGGAGAGGTCTTGAGAATTCGAGGCGATTTAACAGCTTGTTCCAGGTGCTTGATGGCTTCTGGAAGCTGCCCGGAAATCGCCGCCTGCCGAGCGAGCAACTGCAGGATTTCAACGTCATCCGGATCGAGTTGAACGGCCTTGGATGCATAACGAACGGCCGCTTCCAGGTTCTCGTGCTGCAATTCCAGCGGAACCAGTTCCCGATAGATTTCGACCGCTTCGGGATCGAGTTTCACCGCTTTCCGGAAGGCGTTCAAAGCCTTGCGAGGCTCGTTTCGATGCGTCGAGTCGAGGAGTCGCCCCGTCATGTACCACGACAAGGCTTCATTGCGGGCGGTAATTGCGGCGGAACGAGGCACCAGGGGCTTCAGCGGCAGAGCGACATCATCCGATTCCTGCTGCTGATAGCCTTTGACTTCAGGTGACTCTGCCGTCGAAGAAGGAGATTCGGTCTGCGGCTTCTGGGGTTCATCCTGCGACAAGGCTGGCTTCGTCAGACCGAAGGCAAGAAGTCCCGCAAGCCCTACTCGATACCGAAGTAAATTGCTCATCGCCCAATCTCCTCGCAATCCGATTTGATGATATTCAGTATTCGTTCTTCCGTGTGATGGGGAAGCCTGCTCGAGTTAATTTACCTTAACTCTCACAGGGAAAACGATGCCAAATACCGCTCGTTCAGCGACTCTTCTTGACCGGCTTCTTCGCAGCTGCAGCCTTTTCGACGACTGCGGGGGCTTTGGCCGCAACGGCCTTCTTCGTCGCCGGCTTGGCCGCAGCCGCAGTGTCTGCTTTGGAAGTCTTGGCCGCTGCTGCCGGTGCCGGTGCAGCCGCCGCAGCGACTTTTTTGGAGGCTGACGCCTTAACCGGCTTCTCGAGACCATTCTTGAACAGACTCACCAGCCGATCGGCAGCCGTGTCGGTGTCATAACCCCCTTCCGGAGGGGGGTACTTCGCAGGATCAAACGCCGGTTGCAGCGTCTGATCACCTGCGACACAACGCATCGTGAAAACGAACGTCTCCACCTCCGCCTTGCGGACGGCGGCTTTCATCATCTCGCCGATTTGTTCAGGCGTCTGACTCGGTACCGCCAGACCCAGCCAAATCAGCAGACGGGCCAAGGCTGGATCGATCGGGATCAGGTGGGCACCGGTGACTTCATGCAAGGTATAGTCACGCACGAACGGCGACAGATCCTTGATCTTCGCCAGTTGTTTTGTCGCCAGGTCGAGCGTCTTCTTCCGAAGGTTCTCGAACTCAAACGAGTAAGACTTATCAAACACAAACTTGAGGACCGAAATGACGCGGAAAGCGCGCCATTCAGAAGCGGTCTGGCCCGCAAAGGCCCGTTCGATTTCGCCGACGCTGCTGACCCGCACTTCGTTCAGATCAGGAAACTCGGAAAATAACCGCTGGAAGGAGAGGTCTGCTTCCTCGACCGTTGAGTCCTCAAGACAAATGGCATACAGCATCGTTTCCAGGACAGGTTTGTTTCCCTTCGGGATCTGGACCTTGTACTGTTTTTTGATGATTGGAAACAGCTTCTTGAGAAGCGCTGCCCGATCGGACGCCTTGGCACGGGACGCTGCTACCATGGGCTTGTCTCAACTCCGTTCTGGAACCATCTACGACGAACTTTGATTACCGCAAGTCGGCACTTCCCGACTCGCTCTCGTCGTCAACATCGTCGGTATCACTCTCGTCATCGTCGCCTTCGTCGTCGTCAGATTCGGCGGTACTGCTGTCGAACTCGGACTCTTCCGAATCAACCGCGCCTGCAACACCGTTCTCGTCTGGCATCACTTGACGCAACGTCTGAGATGTTTCTGCACTGAACTTCACACCAGGATCGAGGACAAACTTCAACACAGGAGTGTTCTTGGTCTGCAATCGATCCGCGACCTTCGCCTGAATATAGCCTCGCGCCGATTCGAGGCCGTGCATCGTGAGGGACTGAGCTTTCGCATCCCCCATGATAGAGACGTACACTTTGGCATTGCGTAGATCACCACTTACTTCTGCCCGCAAGACAGTGACGTTCTTCACACGTGGATCCCGAAGTCCGACGAGAATCGTCATGCTGACCGATTCTCGAATCGCTTCTGCAGCTTTGGCAACGCGACGCGTGTTCATGAAACCCCAAACTATCGATCGACAAGACCGCCGTGGTGACGGCAAATAACACCATACGCCTCAAGTCGCAAAGACTATTCCAGCTTTCGTTTGACCTCTTCGATCTTGAACGCCTCAAGCAAGTCACCTTCCTTGACGTCGTTATAGTTCTCGAGACGAATACCGCATTCCATCCCTTCACGAACCTCGCGAGCATCTTCCTTCTCACGCTTCAGCGAAGCGATGTTGTAGGTATTGATGACACGCTGCTCGCGAATCAGATGAATCCGGCTGGAACGTTCGATGGTCCCATTGAGCACGCGACAGCCCGCGATGGTACCAAACCGCGTGATACTGAAGGTTCGCAGCACGATCGCTCGACCGGTTGCCACTTCCTTCTGCTCGGGCTTCAGCATTCCTTCGAGAATCTTGCGAATCTCGTCCATCACCTCGTAGATGATGTTGTAACGCCGAATCTCGACACCTTCCTGCTGCGCCAGGAGTTGAGCCCGATCTTCTGCAATCACATGGAATGCAAAAATCACAGCACTCGACGCGGACGCCAGATAAACATCGCTTTCGTTCACCCCACCGACACCCTGGTGCAACAGCTTGACGCGAACTTCCGGATGCTCAAACTTGTTGAGTTCGCTGCGAATTGCTTCCAGCGATCCCGGAGTATCCGCTTTGACGATCACGGCCAGATCGCGAATCTCGCCCTCGGTTGTCGCATTGAGGATATCCTCGAGCGTTCGCTTGCCACCCATATTCGCCAGAACGGTTGCTCGCCCCTTCGAGCGACGCTCTTCAGCCGCTTCACGAGCCGCGTCAACGTCTGGCAGAACCAGGAATTGCTCACCCGCACCCGGTACGATGTCCAAACCGGCGATCTTCACTGGCGTCGAAGGCAGAGCTTCGGTCAGTTCTTCATCACGCTCGTTGTACATGGCTCGGATTCGGCCGTAGGCACCACCACACAGGACGACATCGCCCACGCGGAGCGTTCCTCTCTGAACGATCAGCCATGCCAGTGGGCCGCGACCTTCATCGCGGAATGCTTCCAGACAAGCACCCGAAGCAGGACGATTTGGATTGGCAGTGAACTCATGGAGTTCGGCCGTAAGTAACAAGGTATCGAGCAGTTCGGGCAAGCCCTGGCCGGTGAGACCCGAGGTGCGGATCACTTCGACGTCACCACCCCATTCGGCCGCGAGCACGTTATGCGATGACAACTCCGTCAACACACGCTGTTCATTTCGCTCGGGCAAGTCGACCTTGTTCATGGCAACGACCAACGGAACCCCTGCAGCACGCGCGTGCGAGATACACTCGACCGTCTGAGGCATCACGCCATCGTTAGCAGCCACCACGAGAACGACGATGTCTGTCACGTGTGCACCGCGAGCACGCATTTCACCGAAAGCCGCGTGCCCCGGTGTATCCACAAAGGTCAGCTTACGACCGTTGTGTTCGATCTGGTAGGCCGCGATGTGCTGGGTGATTCCACCATGTTCCGACGCGGCGACGTTCGCAGAACGCAGCTTATCGACCAGCGTCGTCTTACCATGGTCGACATGCCCCAGAATCGTAATGATCGGAGGACGAACCTGCAGATCTTCCGGCTTGTCTTCACCTTCAACGACTTCAGTCACTTCGTCCTCGATCGTTTTCGGACGGTGGATCTGCAGATCGACACCCAGTTCCAGGCAAACCTCGACAGCAACGTCTTCTTCCAGAGCGGAGTTGATGGTGACCATGTCACCTCGTTGCCACAGAATCTGCATAATCGATTTCGCAGGTCGGCCGATTCCTTCCGACAACGAACGAACTGTTAACGGAAGTTCGAGCTCGGCGGTCGACTTGAGCGGGACGGGCCCCGAACGACGCTGTGGCTTCGGCCGTACACGCGATCCCCGGCCACCGCGATCTTCGTCTTCATCGATGTCCTTCAGCGTGACTTTGCGTCGCTGGTTACGGGCATCCTGAAGAGACGCACCACCGACGTGCTTCTTGACCTTGCCGTCATCCGGTTCGTCGTCACCAATCTTCTTTTTCGTAGTCGTGGTTTCAGCACGCTTGCGAACAATCGGCCCGAGCGGTGCATCCTTTGGCGGACCGTCAGCATTGAAACGCTGGGTCGGTCGCTGCGGTGCCGCCTCTTCCGGCTTGGGCGCCTTCATCGACGGAGGAGCTTTGAATCGCGGAATCTCGGCGATCAACGGCGCGACGGTCTTGGCCTTCTTTGCAGAGGCAGCCCCCTTCGCTCCACCCATCTCATTCGTACCACGAGACACCATGACGCGCATGGATTTCTGTGGGGGAACTGGGGCGGCGAAGTCCGACCGGGGCGCCGGCGGCGGCGACAATACTGGCCGATCTTCGGCGACAGGAGTCGGACGACTTTTAGGAGGAGCAGATGGGGGTTCGACAACAGGTTTCGCGACTGCGACCACGGGCGGAAGCTCTGGAGGTAATTCGGGGATCGGCTTTGGGGCCACGACAGGCGCAACCGGCGCCGACTTCTTCTCCAAGACAGGAGCGGGTTGCGTGGGTACTTCAACTTTTTCTTCGACAACCGGTGGGGTCGGAGGAGTTACGACAGGCGGCGCCGGTGGTACTGGGGCCGGTGCGATCTCTTCCGTCGGCTGCACAGGTTCTTCAACTTGCGGCTCAACTGGCGGCTTGGGTGGAACCGATTCAGAGGGGCGAGATCGGGGTACCATCAGCGGCGGCTTGGCACCCATGACTCGGATCGGCCGCGATTTCACGGCAAGATCGGCAACCGGCTCACGCGTCGCTGCCACAGGGGGCGGAGCTGCGGCCGGGGCTGCTGCCACGGGAGGCGCAGCGGTAGTGGAGCCACTTGACCGAATAATCTCCATCACCCGATCGCGCTCTTCTGGCGAAATGCTCGCCAAGGCGGAGTTCTTGATCGTAATTCCTGCCTTCGTGCAGAAATCAATCAAAATCTTGCTGTCGATATCAAGCTCTTTGGCAAGAGCGAAGATCCGGATTTTCAAACGCGAGTCCTTCGTGGGGAAAAGCCCGACCGGTAGTCCCGGCGTGTCTGCAACAACAAAGAGTTCCGCCGGAACACGACGTACGCACTCCGACACCCCTTGCCCGAATTCGTTTTTACTCAAACGCCATCAGGTGAGGCCTACCCAAACCCGACAACCCCAATCGGTCGCGCGAATCGAATGACCCCTCACCGCCTGTACCTCGTTCGTGTGATGATGACGAAGTTGAACTTCGGGCTGCCAACCCTAATCGGCACGTCCTACGGGCTTCTCTATTTCCCTAAAAGAGGCGTCTACTCTAAATAATCACCTCAGATCAGAGCCGCGAGCGGGTTTCATCTGAAGTTGGACTCGAATTTGAAGAGACCCAAGTTTCTGCTTGCACTCAATCTACCGAGGGACTTGATTCATTCCCAGTCCCATGAGCGTCATTTGCAGCAACTCCATTCCCTTTTTCCTCTCCAGCGTTACTATCGGGTTCACTTACCGAACCATTGACCTCTGCCAGCACCACTTCATTCTGTTCAGCAACAGGACCGGCCTTCTCGGCTGCTCGCTGCTTTCGCTGTTCCTGGTCTGCCTTGTCATTATCGTGGCGTGAACCGGAAGAAGAATGAGATTTTTCCTGTGCCCGTCGCTGACGCTGCTCCTGCTCCAGCCGCTCACTCTCTTTCTCAGCGTACTCCACGATCTCTTCGCACTGCTCCTCGGTCAGACTGCCCATTTCCGCCAATTGATCAGGTTCAATGACAGACAAGTCGTCAAAACTGAGAAAACCTTGTGCCACAAGACTTTCTGCCAAATCTGGCGTCACACCTGGAGTTTCCGAGAAAGCTTGAACAGCACGTTCAAGCTGCTCATCAAGCTCCTCTTGCGTCATGACTTCGATATCCCAACCCACCAGCTTCGAGGCGAGGCGAACATTCTGACCTCGCTTCCCGATAGCAAGGGACAGTTGGTCATCCCGCACCAGCACGATCACCCGCCCCAGCATCGGGCAGAGGATGACGTCTTCAACTTCAGCAGGCTGAAGCGCATTCGGCACCAGCACTTGCAGCGAGTCATTCCAGCGAACGATATCGATTTTCTCGTCGCCCAACTCACCCGTAATATTCTTGATTCGAGCCCCGCGAACACCGACACAGGCACCGACGGCATCGATATTGTTGTCAATGCAACTGACCGCAACCTTCGACCGATATCCGGCTTCGCGTGCCAGTGAACGAACTTCAATAATCCGCTCAGCAACTTCCGGGATCTCAAGCTCGAACAATCGACGAACAAACTCAACGTGCGTACGCGAGAGTATAATCTTTACTCGACTGCCGGACTTGCGCACCTCCAGCACAATCGCCCGAACCCGATCACCAACCCGAAATCCTTCACCAGGAATCTGCTCTCCGCGGGGAAGCAGGCCTTCAACCTTACCGAGATTGACGATGGAAGCCCCACCCTCAATCTTGGCGACAGTCCCCGTAACAATCTGATTCCGTTGATCGACATATTCGTCGAACAGAGCATCACGCTCTGCTTCGCGAATCTTTTGAATCATGACCTGCTTGGCAGTCTGGGCGGAAATTCGTCCCAGCAACTCGCCAAGCGCGTCCGAGTCGACATCCTGACCATTCGTCTTGACAGTAGGGTGCCCCGAAGACCGATCGACATGGACCTCGATTGCCTCTTCTTCGCCGTAGTGCTTGCGCGCCGCCGAAAGAATAGCCTGCTCGATCCCTTCGAACACGATCTCCTTATCAATACTCTTATCTCTGTGAATCGAATCGACGATTCGCAAGAGTTCGGGGCCGTTCATTTCTCTACCTCTCAAACCAATACCGAGCGGCGAAGACCACGACAATAAGCAACCGCCACCAAATCCCACCTCATAAAACAAAAAAAAGCGGGCACAAGTCCCACTTCGTTCGCGACCGAATCCACCGACCGGATTCGACCATGACACCTGAACACAACCGAAAATCGGCCGCGTATCGCGGTGTCGACCAGGAACCTGTCGTTGTTTCAGGCTACATGGACAATGACTCCGCTCAGAAGCTGAGACTCAGGACCACACTTCATGGACGCTCATTCCACATCATTTCGCCTGAAACTGAAAACCAGTGTCTGCCGACATGCAGAGGAACGTCCGTTCCATGCAACTGCCAACATACTCTGACTTAGCCGCGATGTCAAGGAGTTATGTTGTCTGATCCTGTCCCCACCCGCTGCGGAATGAAGCAGTTATAGCGGGTGTGGAAACTTGAATGCATCATCACTTGAAGCTGGGATGGGGGCGATCAATGACCCGATGCTTTCTGCATAACATGTTGACGTAATGATCCGTTCCGGATTGAATTGCAGGATGCAAGGATGAGTCACATGTCAAAACACTTGGAGTTCGCCATGTTTCGTAGCCATTGGATTGTGTTCGTGCTCTGTTTTGGGTCGATTGCCTCAGGTCAGGCCAACCCCGAACACGAAAAGATGAAAGCGGAAGCAGAGACCGCCTACCAGCAGGCCGACTTTGCGAAATGCAAGGAACTCACCAGCAAGGTCCTGGCCCAGAACCCCAAAGACCATGCCGCAATGTACTTGCGAGCCAGTTCCCGAGTCGAACTGGGTGTTGTGAAGCGAGACGTTGCCGAACTACGGGAGGGGATCCAGGACGCCCGCGAATCGCTCAAGATCGGCGGGAGTTCGGAAGTTAACTACTACCTCCCCTACCTCTATGGGATGATCGCGCTGGCAAACATGGAGGACAAGAAAGAACACGCCAATGTCGCGGTCGACGTGGCCACCAAAAACGTGCTCAACCGAACCAACCTGAAGCCAGAACAGCGAGCCAACGTCCTGTACCAGCGCGCGGCAGCCTACATTCACCTGAAAAACCTGAATTCTGCCATCGAAGATTATCAGGCCGCGATTGAAGCATTCCCCGGACACCTCGGTTCTCACGTAGGACTCGCAGAAGCCTATGTGGTTTCTGGACAAGCGGATAAAGCACTTCAAGCTTTCTCCGCCGCAGTCGAAACGTTCCCCGAAAATCATCTCGTCTACAACAACCGGGGACTCTTTCTCCAGCAGCAGGGGAAATCACAGGAAGCACTCGCCGACTTCAACAAAGCCCTCGAACTCGACAAGAACTTCGCAGTCGCCTACACGAATCGTGGTTACACTTACCAGGCAGCAGGAAACCTTGCCGACGCGGAGAAAGACTTCACACGAGCCATCACGATCGAGCCCAATAATCCGCTCTTCACAAGCCTGCGAGGAACATGCCGTCTTTCGCTCGGGAACACAACCGGGGCGATCGAGGACTACACCAAAGCAATCCAGCTCGCTCCTCAAAACCCGGTTGCTCACGCCGACCTGGGATTCGCCAAGTTCTTCTCCAAAAACTACGCTGGTGCTGTCGAGGCGTTTGATGAAGCCATCCAGATCGACCCGCGAGCCATGCGCTACCTGAACCCTTGGCTACTCTGGTCGCTTGTTCTCTCCGGCAAACCTGACACCGTCGGCCAGATTGCCAAGGAAAGCGAAGACAAGGCAGAAAAAGAACGCGACTGGATTGACGCTCTCGTCCTGTTCCTCAGCGGAAAGCTTTCAGAACAGCAACTGGTCAACTTCGTTTCCACGACCACTGACGCCAAAATGAAGAACGCACAGCTCTGCGAAGCCTACTTCTTCATCGCCGAACGACGATCGCAGGCGAACGACAAGACCAACGCGACAGCGTTCTACAAACAAGTGATTCAAACCAAGGCGACACAGCTCTCTGCCTATCGCGGAGCCCAGTACGTCCTGCAGAGCTTCGGAAAATAATGCCCCGCGGAGCGACATCGATAAAGCCCGGTTACCCCCAGGAACCGGGCTTTATTTTTGTTCGCGTCGGGAAGATTCCCGCTGTAAACGCCACTCGATCCGCTTGAAGAGATCGACCCTCACCAATCAGGCCCCGTCCCGAAGACCCCGTCCAGGGCTCACGAAAAACGGAAAGCCTGACCGATGCTCTCACTGCCGCAAGGGGACAACAAACCCTCAAGAACACGGTCTCAATCGGAATCCGCGCGGGTTCGCGTCTCGATATCCGCATGCTTCATGCGGCAATGAATCAGACTTCCGCGCTACGTCAGGTTGCAGCCGCTCATAGACCTTCAGCACCTGAAACACCAGTGCGACCCCGATCATCCGCCGCCAGCGTCAAAACAGCCAGCACTTATGCTCCCACCTTCACGATTGAGGCGGCGGCTTGACCGATCTTGGTGACGTTAATGCTCAACACCACGTTATTCGAAGTGGGTTGTGGCTGGCCCACGACAATGTTCAACGGACAAGCCGGATCGGGCTTCTCATAGTTAAGGGTCTGAGGAATAACGCCGTGAGTCAGACTGACCACCGAGGCGGCCAATTCCAATAGACCAGATCCTGCACCGGAATTCCCGATGAAGCTCTTAATCGCCGTCACGGGAATCTTGCGGCCCAAATCACTTCCGAAGACATCGTGAATTGCCGCAGCCTCAGCGATATCGACTTCCTTCGTCCCCAGACCGTGAGCATTGATATGCCCAATCTGATCGGGAGTTAGATTCGCATCCCGCAAAGCCCCGCGCATCGCATTCGCCAACGCGAGACGATAATTCGCCTCTTGATTGGTGTTCGTGACACACGAGGAACCCGTCCCGAGAACGCGACCCCAGATCTTTGCGCCACGCTCTTCGGCGTGTGCACGATCTTCCAGAATAAACGAGCAGGACCCTTCGGCTACCACGCGCCCCGCTCGATTCAGATCGAATGGTCGAGCCCGGCGCTCTGGCTCTGCCGGAGTCCGAGCCAGATCATCCCACAGGGCCTGGTGCAATGTTTTGATCGGGTGCAGCGTCGTCCCTGTCACACCAACGATCATCATATCCGCAGCACCACGAAGCAGAATCCGCATCGCTTCGCCGATGACAGTATTCCCCGAGGCGTCATCAAGTGTCAGCGAGTTACTGGGACCGCGCGCATCGGCGGAAATACTGATATGGCAGGCCGGCATATTGGGTAAGTAGCGGAGCAACCACAAAGGCTCCAGCTTGGTGAGACCCTTCTGCCCCCATTCGGAGGGCTGGAATTTTGTCGTCCCTTCCTCGCAACAGGCTTCGCAGCCTTCCAGGAGGACTTCAGGAGGACTGAGCATGAGGTTGGCGCCGAACTCGACACCGAGCCGCTCATGATTGATTTGACTGAGATCAATCGCGGAGTTCTGTAGCGCCAACAATGCGGAAGCAACGCCGAGCTGAATTTCACGGCACATCGCCTTCAAATTCTTGCGTTGTTCCTTCAGATATACCTTGCGCGCGGACTCATCGGTGAAGTCCAGCACTTCGGCACACACGCCGTCAGGAGCGGCAAAGCCCGGAAACAACTTGCCGTATCGAATCCCCGACTGACCGGTGGACAAATTCTTCCAGAATTCGTCCACACCAATGCCGATGGGGCTGACGATACCGACGCCCGTGATGACAACTTCCCGACTCTCTGAACTTTTGGTCACGATTTGGTGCTCATTGGCGGCCGGCCGTCTGCCCCCCTCCTTCGCCCCAGGCGAGTGCCGCAGCGAACGATGAAACATAGACCGATAAAAACATCAGACAAACATCCGTCAGTTCACTCGCCCAACAACCAGACAGGCGTTGTGACCACCGAATCCAAAACTGTTCGACATCACTCGATTGACAACTAATTCCCGAGCCTTGTTGGGAACGTAATCCAGATCGCAATCCGGATCGGGGTTCTCAAGATTGATTGTAGGAGGAATCAGCCCATGCATCAGTGTCAGGACAGCGACAACGAATTCCACGCCACCCGAAGCACCCAGCAAGTGACCGAGCTGACTTTTCGTGCTCGAGACGCAAATTTTCTTCGCTTCCGACTCAAATACGCGCTTGATCGCATTCGTCTCGGCCTTGTCCCCGAGCGGGGTACTCGTGCCGTGAGCGTTAATGTAATCAATGTCGCTCACTGAAAGGCGAGAATCTTTGAGTGAAAGACTCATCGCGCGAGCGGCGCCCGTCCCTTCCGGATCAGGAGCGGTCATGTGAGTTCCATCCGACGACATCCCGTAGCCGAGAACTTCGCCGAAAATTGTCGCGCCTCGCTTCTTCGCGTGCTCCAGTTCTTCGAGGACAACGACTCCTGCCCCTTCTGACAGAACAAAGCCGTCGCGATCTCGATCAAACGGCCGGCTGGCCCTCTCAGGAGCGTCATTGCGAGTCGACAGGGCACCCATGCGAGCGAATCCCGACAGCCCCATCGGGGTAATTGCCGCTTCGCTGCCGCCAGCTACGAGAATATCAGCAACGTCATGCTGAATCAGGCGAAACGCATCGCCGATGGCATTACTTGCTGATGCACACGCTGTGGCCACCGCACTACTGGGACCCTTCAGCCCGAACTGGACTGAAATATTCCCGGTTGCGGCGTTCACCATGAGTTTCGGGATCATGAACGGCGAGACTCGAGAAGGACCACGATCGAACAGCTTGGCATGCTGCTCTTCGATCTCGTTCAACCCTCCGATTCCGCTACCGATGATGACACCGCAACGATAGGGATCCGCTACCGACTGAAAGTCAATTCCGGACTGTCGAATCGCTTTCTGAGCCGCCGCAAGCGCAAACTGACTGAAACGATCCAGTCGCTTGGCTTCCTTCGAGTCAAAATGCTCATCGGGGCGAAAGTCCTTGACTTCGCCTCCGAAATTGACCTTAAAGTCGGAGCAATCAAATCGCCCCAGTCGGCTGATCCCGCTTCCGCCTGCGCACAAGCGGTCCCAGAACTCAGAGACTTCTGAGCCCAGCGCGGTGATCACCGACATTCCTGTCACGACGACGCGTCTGAACATCCGTCACTGCTTCTCCGTGATGTATTTCACTGCATCACCAACTGATTTGATTTTTTCCTGATCAGATTCGGGGATCTGCACACCGAATTCGTCCTCGAACTCCATAACGAGTTCGACCAAATCGAGCGAGTCAGCTTTAAGATCGGCAACAAGTTCGCTGCTCAACTTAATATCTTCTTTGGGAATATTCAGTTGCTCACTGACGATTCCAACCACTTTCTCTTCAATCGACGACGCCACGCCTCACTCCTTTGGAGTCGAATCTAGAAACTTGTACTGACCATCACGGCGATCGTGGTGGATTTTGCAGTGTCAATCCGCAGAGGGAAATAGTTCAATCTGGCTGATTTGCGAGGGTATACAGGGTTTGAAGAGTTATGTAAACGGCAACAGAAATATCGGAGGAATCAAATTGGAACCAACCGAGTGCCCATCCCTGCCGTTCAGGGGAATCACTTCTGATTCACTCCCGTCAAACCTCGTCGCCGCTCACATCAACTATCGTTTACCGACTGACAATCCACTTTCCGATCGATCCGCTTCATCAGCGACTTCAAAACCTTCCCCGGCCCGACTTCAAAGAACTGATCACAGCCTGAGGCCAGGAGTTGACGCACACACTCTTCCCACAAGACAGGCTGAGTCACCTGCTTGATCAGAATCTGACGCAGCTCATCCGGGTCACTGTGGACCTTCGCATCAACGTTCGAAACAACGGGAATGCGACCTGGCTGAATCTTGATATCTTGTAGAATGCTTTCGAGCCGCTCGCAGGCAGAGGCCATCAGCGGGGTATGGAACGCTCCGGCCACGACAAGCGGCTTGGCACTTCCCCCCGCCTCGGCGATGAGCTCAGCAGCTCGTGCACACGCCGGCTTATCGCCTGAGAGCACTGTGTTTCCAGGACAAAGAAAATTCGCGAGCCAGATCTGCCCGGCGGATGATGCGTCGTCGCGAACCTTGGCAACCTGTTCCGTATTGAGCAACAGGGCACTGACCATCCCGGAAGGATTTGCATCGGCCGCCTGCTGCATTGCTGCGCCACGTGCCTGGACAACGCGCAAACCGTCTTCGAATGACATCACACCGGCGAAAACAAGTGCCGTGTACTCGCCGAGACTGAGGCCAGCCGCCATCGAACAGTTCTCGACCACGTCAGGCTGTTCGGCCCGCAGCATTTCCAGTGCGGCTAAACTGCTGACGAACAACGCAGGCTGGCTGATGGCTGTCGTGTCGAGCCGTTCAGCCGGCCCTTCGAAGCAGAGTGACGCCAGATCAAAGCCAAGCACATCCGCGGCGCGGTCATACAGCGATTTTGCCTGAGGGAATCGCTCAGCAATGGTTTTCCCCATGCCGACGTGCTGGGCACCCTGACCCGGAAACAGAAACGCAATCTTTGCCACATTTCCCTCGACATTCGACTGATTCTGCGTCAATCGACCAAAGCAGACGAACTCGACAGTTCGTCCACAATCTGCTCATTAATTCTGCGATTCTTGAGAGTTGTGGCGACGCGCAAAGCGTTATAAATCGAGCGAGAGTTGCTGGAACCGTGGCAGATGATGGCGATTCCATCAACCCCCATCAGTGGCGCCCCACCCGCTTCATGGTACTCAAACCGCTTACCCAGCTTACCGAAGGCTTCAACTGCTTTTGACTTCTCCTGATCTAAAGCTACCAGGACTTCAGCAGAGACAGTCTTCATCAGCATATCGACCATCCCTTCGGCGGCCTTAAGCAGAACATTTCCGACAAATCCCTCACAGATCACCACGTCGGCACCTCCCTGATAGAGATCCCGGCCTTCGACGTTCCCGACGAATCGATCACGGAAGGGACTTTTGGCGAACAGAGCGAGCGAATCGCGGACGTCATCCGTCCCCTTCCCGTCTTCGCTGCCGATATTCATCAGCCCGACGGTCGGACGTTCGATACCCAGCATTTCACGGGCATAAATCGAACCCATGGTTCCGTACTGCACAAGATGCTCGGGACGGGCTCCCGGATTGGCCCCAACATCCATCAGGACCGTCTTGCCCTTGGTCGTCGGAAGCGCAACAGCAATCCCCGGCCGTTTCACTCCCTTGAGGAACAGTCGGGTGCGCAAACCGGCAGCGACGACAGCACCGGTATGACCGGCGCTCACGACAGCATCCACCGCCTGCGTTGCCATCAGTTGCCAGCAGACGATGATCGAACAGTTGGGCTTTTTGCGCAACGCCTCGACAGGCTTTTCGCTCATCTCAACCCAACCATCGGCGGGACGAATCGACAGCCGACGATCATCAAAACCGGAAGCCGCCACCAGCGACCCGAGCACCCCCGGATCACCGACCAGCGTCACCTGAAGTTCCGGATTTTCGCGAAGAGCCTCAATCGCTCCATCAATGTTGGGCTGTGAACCGTAGTCCCCTCCCATCGCGTCCAGTGCAATCCGCATAGAGGACTATTCCTCGATTTCGACGAGTGTTCGCCCCATGTAATCGCCACACGTCGGACAAACGACGTGGGAAGGGATCTTCGATTGGCATTTTGGACAGTTGTGCAGCTGAATCGGGGTCAACGCGTCATGACTTCGACGACGACGTGAACGACCTTTGGATTGACGACGCTTTGGTGCGGCCATGTTGAGTTGTTCCCAACGGATCGAGGCAAAAAAAGAACGGTGGAAATAGACCCGTCATCCAACATGGCGACAGGCCCTCCCGACCGAATGAAGAGGCAGATGGTACGCGAACAGGAAATAACGGTCAAGGAAGGACCTTACAGCAATTCCTGGATCACTGCTCCTGGCTCAAGCGCCGGCGTTGGCCGGCCACTGTGATTGAGGAAATTCATATTCGGATCCACCCCAAGTACATGGAAAATTGTGTGATGGATATCGGCCGGGGTGACAGGCCGGTCCAGTGGAACTTCGCCGAGTCTGTTTGTTGAGCCGACAATTCGGCCCCCCTTCACACCTCCTCCACCCAGGAGACAGAACATGGCATTCCCCCAATGGTCGCGGCCGGGGCTCCCCATGCTCAGCGGAGGACCGCCGTTTCCACCGTCGTTCATGCGGGGTGTCCGGCTGAACTCGCCACAGAGCACCACGAGCACGTCGTCCAGCAATCCTCGCTGCGACAAGTCTTCGAACAGGGCCGAAACCAGCTTGTCCACGATGGGTAGATAATTTTCCATCCCCGTCTTCAGGTCCCAGTGATGGTCCCATCCGCCAAAGTGGACAGTCACAAAGGTGGACCCCGCTTCGACCAACCGTCGTGCCAGCAGAGTGCTCTGACCCCAGCTATGTCGACCATAACGATCGCGGGTGCGGTCATCTTCCAGGCCGATATTGAATGCCTTGCGAGCGGCACTCCCTGTCACCAGTTCCATCGCCTGCCGGTCGAACCGGTCCATGGAGTCCATCATTCCACGCGTTTCAACAGCCCGACTTAACCGGTCGATATGCTTAACGAGCGATGCTCGATCATCCAGCCGGTCAATCGTCATTCCTGACGGCATCTGCAAGTTCTGAACATCGAACGTCGCCGCGTTTGGATCCCCATCGGTTTCAAAGGGATTGTGCGAGGCCCCGACGTAGTTGGCTCCGAAGTATCCGGGACGCAATCCGATGCTCATCCCATAGGGGACCGCGACATACGCTGGCATCCCCGGCTGGCGCGCTCCACTCATCCTGGTGGCGATTGAACCAATGAAGGGCGATTTCCCTTGTGTATCCGCTCCGCTTACCCCACCCCGACCGGTCAACATGTAATGGCCAGCCGTGAAGTGATCTCCCGTTCCATGATGGAGCGAACGAACAATGGAGAATTTGTCGGCACACTTGGCCTGAAGCGGAAACAGCTCGCCAATCTCGATTCCCTCGACATTGGTCCGGATGGGATTCCAGATCCCCCGGCACTCAGCCGGAGCCTCGGGCTTAAGATCGTACAGATCCAGATGACTCGGCCCACCATCCAGCCATAACAGTATGACACTGGTTTTCTTGCCAGGAATCCCCTCCTGAACTGAAGCCTCTTTCGCTCGCAGGATCTGCGAGAGACCCGTCGAGGCCATTCCGGCCACACCCAACTGAACAAAACTGCGTCGAGTCATTCCGTCGCAATAACGATGAGTTGAACCTGAATCCAGTCTGAACATGGGTGGGCTTTCATCTTCCAGCGGAGGGATTTTAGGCGGGCTGGCAATATATCGGTCGGCTTTGATCTTAATCGACGCTGACTCTGACGGTCAATTATCTTTCGCCACGGGAGTGGTGAGCGGATTTCCATCATTCCGTGGCATGCCCCATCCTATCCCTTTTCGTTGCAACCTCGGATCAGGCGATGTTCTTTCCTCGCCGCTCACGCAGCGTCCTGAAGACATGTACACACTTGACCCCATCCACAGAAACCACGGCGACCGGAACGCGTGAGAAACACCCGATTGACCGGCTTCTTCTCTCTTCAGCAGTCCAAACGGGAGACTCTGCAGGATTGAAAGCCACCTCCCGCAAACCGAACTCGACGAGGGGCTCTGCCAGGTTAAAGCGAAATGATCGCGACCGGTCGATCGCGATCATTTCGCTTTTTCAGATCAGGACCGAGTTCAGTCCGATCTTCAGGAGGCCGAGACGAGTCGACTTCGTTGAGAGCTGCGGCCAGAGAACCCCACGACATCGCCGACAGCCACGACGTGAGGAGACCACGTCTGACCGGCAGAATCGCACCAGACCCTTCCCCGTTCGTCGAGCCCTACGTCGATGGCTTCGAGATTCAAACCTCGCGTATTTCCCTCACGGCCCACGCACACCACAATCACGTCCGCCCTGAGAATTCGACCGCTCGCTGTTCGTACCGCAGGCTGACGGTTCTCAATCAATTCTGTTCCGATCACTTCTTCACCCAGTCGAAACGCAATCTGCATCGATTGAAACAGATCAAAGGAATCGTCGAAGATCTGAAACAGATCGAACAGACTGATGTGCTCGTCGACGACGGTCACCTCGACCCCGAGGCGCGCGAGCGTCAGGGCCGCAGTTCGTCCCGTCATCCCGGCTCCGACAACAAGAGCCGATCGCGGGATTTCATCCAGCTTCATGAGCGTTTCCGCAACGACGACTCGGCGGCCATCAATCTGGAATGAAGCGGGCTGGCGCGAAACGGTTCCACACGCAATCACAAACCGTGCCGCCGACGCCAACTGATTCTGCTGCCCCGCCCTAATTTCAACAGACGCCGGCGCGATGAACCGGGCCCTTCCAGGAAACTGGTCGATTCCGGCGGCCCGCAGCAGAGAATCTTGGCCTGAACGGAGTTGATCGGACAGTCGCTCGATCTCCCTGCGCCACCCCCACATGGTCACACCTCGGCGCCGCAGGACCTCCTGTTCTGCCCCTTTTGCCAGAATCTCGGCGGAGGGGGGCTGCTCACGGTTCAGAACGATGGCGGCTCTGTGACCGAGGCGCGCTGTCGTCACGGCACGGTCAAGGCCTTCGCGATCGTCACCAATTACCAGCAAGTCGTAAAACATGGCCTTCTCCGCGTCAATTTGGGTACTCTGGAGAAAATCGACCAGCCATAACCTACGCGTGAACAAAGAGTTTCACGCTTGCGAAAAGTTTGCCGGTTACCGGCGAAGACTCCGATTACAGGGATTGTGCCACCCGTTTTCTGGGCTGACTGCGAAGTCGTCCACGTTTCGGGTCAGGTAACTGCACAACGAACTCGCATACTGCTGTTCGGTTTGTCTCCCGTAATATCAGCGATGATAGAAACAGCCGCGTCTCGGGACAGATTGAACGGGAACGACGGGCGAATCGATCTTGGGAACTCAGACCGGCTGTTTAAAACATCTGCTGATCCAAATCAGGGTAGAGCCCGTTAGCAGGATGCTGTGCAGCTAGCTCTTCGAGCCAGTTGGGGGGGCGCCGTTTCCGTGCTATTGATACGCGTGCTGGGGCACTGCCATGTTCGACTTCGACGACGATGTCCCCAACGATGACTGGAACAAATGGGGATGGGGTATTTGCGTTCCCATCCTGCTCCTGTTGACGGCATTCTTGCGGCTGGCCTACCGACACGATTTTCCAGGAGGTCGTGCCGCTCATCGGTTAGCACTCTCGGGAAAGGACGCCCCCTGGCTGGCTCTGCTGCTAATCTCGATTGCCCTGTTGATTCACGTCCGGTATTTCTGGACCAATACCGAGAAACTGGCTCCGTTTGCTGACCTGGGAAAGCTCGTTGCACTGCTCACGTTCATTGGCAGCCTGGGCATGCTGCTCGCAACGCATGTCGTCATTCTCTGAGTCAGGCGGTCCGCAGTCCTGGCATTACCCTGCCCCGGTTAACCCGGAACCGGGGCTTGTCGAACATGCTGCGATGAAGTGAACGTCGCTGGTGACGTGACACTGAGTAGCTCAGACTACAAACGATT
>NZ_DASWWZ010000617.1:0-4238 GCF_036405755.1 Schlesneria sp. | reverse complement strand
TTGAAGCTGCTCAATGATCGTCGCCAGCATTTCACGACCCCGGTCATGGTGCGCGTTTTCGCGTCCCTTGAACTGGACGTTGAATTTGACTTTGTCTTTGTGGACCAGGAACTCACGAGCCTGCTTCACCTTGAAGTCAATGTCGTGCTCACCGGTCTTCGGGCGAAGGCGGATCTCTTTCAGTTGAACCTGATGCTGCTTGGCAGAGTTGGCCGCTTTACGCTTCTGTTCGTACTTGAACTTGCCGTAGTCCATAATCCGACAGACAGGCGGACGCTCGTTGGGGGCGACTTCAACAAGATCCAGGCCAGCGTCCATCGCTGTTCTCATCGCTTCCGATGTGGGAATGACACCCAACATTGTTCCATTTTGATCGACCACTCGAATCGGTGAGAGACGAATCTGGTCGTTAATTCGATGCGTTGTTTCGATTGCTGCGTACTCCTGTGAGTGTTCTGAAATGGTCCGGCGGCATCCGGAACGTAAGTTTAGGGAATCACATAGTATTAGCCCGATAATCGTCAACCGTCAAGAAGTCGTTTCAACCGCTTGAGTTTTCCTCAGTCCGCACGACTAAGTCCCCTCGGGCGGCGTTCTGACTCCCCGAGTTGTTCCGACAGACGTTGTAATGACCAGACTTCTCCGGTTATGGCTCTGCCCGGTCGTCCCCCGAAACAGTTCGTGTTCGTCGATCATCAGGCTGATTTCCCCCGTGACAGGATTGTCGGTCAGCAGTAAGTCGCCAGCACACAAATTTGCCACGTCGCGAGTGGACAGTTTGAGTTGCGCCAGTCGTGCCGAGACCTGCACCCGGACTTTCCCTGCCGCCACCCGCATTCGCTCGTTCGAGCCGCGCTCCGTTTCCTGTAGTAAAACAGAGACATGCGGCACCCGCTTCCACGGAACACAAAGCTGCACCAGTCCCCGGCTCGGACCGATCACCACCTCCAGGCTCACCAGTGCGACCGCCGCGTTCGACCCCGCTTCCGCAATCAGGCTGCCGTCCGAAATCAGTCGGGTCATCGGCAGCGGGGCCGTCGGCAGAAAGTCGGCCGTCAGTTCCCGCAGAATGGTGCTGAGTGCTTTCTGAATCACGTGCGTTTCGACCGCCGTAAACGGTCGCGACAGCGTCACACCCGACACCACCCCGCCGAGTAAGCAGTCGATCATCGTAAAGGCGAGACACCGATTTGTGTCGAGTAACCAGACTTCGGTAGAATCCGCCGGTGCGAACACTCCCAGGCAGGTTGGTTCGTCCGACGCCGTCAGGTAGTCTCGATAAGTCGACTGTTCCACCGACAGAAACTCGATCCCCACCGGATGCCGCAGCAGTTGCGTCAGGGCGCGCTGCAGGGAATCACAGGCCCCGGCCGTCGCCAGTCGCAATGCGTCCAGTTGCTGAGCTCTCAGCGGGACGGGGTGTTCAAAGTCGTAGGGACGTGTTTCCACTTCAGGCCCCGAAACGCGCTGGGTGGACGCAGGGGGCCGAGACCCCGCCTGTCCCGGACGTGGCACGCCGGCGGTCGAGTGATTCACGTTGTTGTCCATCCCTGGACTCCCTCGAACGAAGAAAGCTCGATCGAAAAACGCTCGAACAAAAAACTCGCACGAAAAAAGCGTGCCGCAGCAGGAAGTGGCGTATCAGCCCGGTTGACGAATCGACTCGGAATTCCATCCGTTATGGCGAGTCCTTCAGGCGGTTTTCCTGTGGGACCCGTTCTGTGAACTTCGCTCTGAGCTTACTCCGAACAGCGTGTTCACTCCGGTTATCGACTGCTCAGTCCCCGGGGATTCGCTGTTTCCGGCTGATCCCCGTTTTCTTACCCGAAGCACCTCACGCCGCAGCTATTCCCGAATTTGTCCTGTGCCGTACGCCACCCATTTATAGCTGGTCAGCTCACGCAGTCCGCAGGGGCCCCGTGCGTGGAACTTATCCGTCGAAATGCCAATCTCGGCACCCAGCCCGAACTCCCCCCCGTCATTGAAACGGGTGCTGGCGTTCACAATCACTCCAGCGGAATCGACTTCCGCCGTGAACCGCATGGCGGCGGGGAGATTGGTGGTGACGATCGTTTCCGTGTGATGAGATCCATAGGCGTCGATGTGATCGATCGCGGCGGTCAGGTCGTCGACAACCTTGATCGACAGGATCAGATCCAGATATTCCGTCCGGAAATCGGCATCGGTCGCCGGTTTGGCGGTGGGAATCAGACGGCAGGTCCGGGGACAGCCGCGCATTTCCACTTTTTCCGCGTGCAGCATGGCAGCCGCTTTGGGAAGGAACGTCTCGGCGATCGCCGCATGGACCAGCAGACATTCTGCCGCGTTGCAGACACCGGGACGCTGACACTTGCTGTTTTTGAGAATCGCCAGAGCCATATCGAAATCGGCCGACTCATCGACGTAGACGTGGCAGATCCCGTCAAAGTGCTTGATCACGGGCATCGTCGCTTCGTTGACGACCCGCTCAATCAGCGATTTTCCGCCGCGAGGAATCGTCACGTCGATCCGGTCGCCCCGTTTCAGCAATTCTCCCACGACAGCACGCTCGGTCGTCTGCACCAGTTGGACCGCATGCTCGGGGAGACCTGTTTCGATCAGAGCGTCGGTCAGAATCCGGTGCAGCGCCAGGTTACTGTGCAGCGCCTCTTTCCCACCCCGCAGGATCACCGCATTGCCGCTCTTCAGGCAGAGCGAGGCGGCGTCGATCGTCACATTCGGACGCGACTCGTAGATGAAGAAGACGACACCCAGCGGGACACGGACCCGATTAACACTCAGCCCGTTCGGACGGACGGTCGAATCGATCACTTCGCCGATCGGGTCCGGCAGCAACGCGACATCGGCCAGAGCGGCGGCGACGGATTTCAGTCGCTGCGGCGTCAGCTTCAGCCGGTCGATCGCGGCGGCGTTCAGTCCGTAACCCGGAGCGGCCTCGAGATCTCGTTGATTGGCCGCCACAACTTCTTCGGCACGAACAACTAACAATTCGGCGGCGCGATGCAGCCACCGCTGCTTCTGTGCACCACTCACCAAGGCCAACTGACGCGAGGCCTGACGAGCCTGTTTCGTAAGTTGATCAGCGTACTCTACCCACTCTGACATTCGGACTCCCCTTATGAAGTCCTCAAGTATCGCCCCGTCCCCCCCAAGCGTCAATCGCATGTCTCCCGCCGACCCGTCTCACCACGTGGGGCGGCATCGCATTGGGTGCCCCAGACGTCGCTCTGGACGTCTGGGTTGCTCAGCAACAAACGTCCGGGTTGCCCTGCAACAAGAGGCACAATCTCCAGCACGCCGATGCAGGCACCTGGAAAGCATCGACCAAACAAAAGGGTCACTCCAAACGCTCAGCCCCCACAGTCGCCCTCCCCCGTCCCATGTCACTGCCGAATGCCACTGTCCCATGCCACTGTGTCAGAGTCCTCTCTGACGCAGTGCTCCGCCGCACGAACCAGAACGAGCACTATTGAACGAACCAGAACGAGCACTGCTCGGCGAAGACGTCCGAGCAGTTGCATGCCCCCCCCTCTCGCCCAAAGTAGACCTGTCGCTCTGCGACAGGAAATCCCCCCCGCAACCCGTTCCCCCGACAATCGCGGCCAAAGACAAACCCGCCGCCAGCCGGTATTCTGCGCGTACCTGAACCTCTCGCCCAAACTCAAGTCAGGAAAACCTTCTCGGAAAGAGCACATGCCGGCGCCCAACCTCCCTGCGGAAACCTCTTCGTTCACCTACGTCTCGACCGAGACCCTCCTCAGAACCGATCTGCCGAACGCCGGTCCAACCGTCTGCGTCTATTGTGCCTCCAGCCGCGCCTGTCATCCCGACTACCACGCCAGTGCCTATCGGCTGGGGGAACTGCTGGCCGAAGGAGGTTGCTCGATCATTTACGGCGGCGGCGGAGCGGGTTCGATGGGGGCCGTGGCCGATGGAGCCCTCAGCCGTAACGGACGGGTGGTCGGAGTCATCCCGCACTTTATGATGGAGCTGGAATGGGGGCATTCCGGCATTACGGAGCTGCTGCGAGTCGAAGACATGCGAACGCGAAAGCACATCATGCTGTCGCAAAGTCAGGCGGTCGTCGCCCTCCCCGGTGGATCAGGGACGCTGGAAGAACTGTTCGAAGCGATCACGCTGAAGCGGCTGGGGCTGTACCTGAACCCGATCGTCCTGGTGAATACGCGCGGCTACTTCGATCCCCTGATTGAAATGATGTCGCGGGCCGTGGAAGAACG